>CACLXJ010000001.1 GCA_902610845.1 uncultured Alphaproteobacteria bacterium
TATTAATTTTAGATCACGTAACTGACCCTCAAAATATTGGCTCAATAATGAGATCATGTGCATTATTTGATTGTGCAGGAATTATAGTTGGCAAAGATAATTCACCAGAATTGACTTCATCACTTTATAAATCAGCTTCTGGTGCTGCTGAAATTGTAAATTATATTAGAGTGACAAATATAAGAAGAGCTATTTCTTTTTTAAAAAAAAATAATTATTGGATTTATGGCTTTGATAGTTCGAAAAATAAAAATTCAAAATTAAATTTTTCACAAAAATCAGTATTAATTTTTGGTTCTGAAGGAAAAGGTATTAGAGAATTAATAAAAAAGGAATGCGATGAAATAATACAGATAAACATGAAAAATAATTTAAAATTTGAAATTGATAGTTTGAATGTTTCTAACGCAACATCCATAGCTTTATATCAATTTTACTCGAGCTAAAGATTAAATAGATGTGGTGCCGCGTGTCGGAATCGAACTGACTACCTGATGATTACAAATCAACTGCTCTACCAAATGAGCTAACGCGGCATCAATTTTTGCATTTATATTAAATTATAAATTCGACAAGAATTTTATAAATTAAATCCCAGGAATATAAGGAACTCCATCACCCTTAACTCTTTCGTTTAATTCACTTAATGTAGAGCATGCTGTGATTGGACTAAATACAAGAAATAAAGTTATTAATATTTTTTTAATCATAAAATATTTATAACTTCTCAATTTTTGCTGCACAATATTTAAATTCAGGAATTTTTCCATATGGATCTAATGCTGGGTTAGTTAAAAGATTAGCAGCAGACTCATTATAACAAAATGGAATAAAGATAACTCCATCAGGAATTGCCCTGTCTTGCCTTACTCTGATATCTATTGAGCCTCTTCTAGTTGTGACTTTTATTTTATCACCAGCTTTCATATTATTTTTAATTATATCTTTAGGTGATATTGAAACTGAGGGTTCCGGTTCAATTGCATCTAAATTTGATGCTTTTCTAGTCATAGCTCCAGTATGCCAATGCTCTAATTGCCTTCCTGTAGTAAGTATCATTGCAAATTCTTTATCAGGTACTTCATTTGGGGCAGTAACACTAGCTGGAACAAATTTACCTTTACCATTTTCGTTTGGAAATTTATCACCAAAAACAATTTCATCTCCTGGTGTAGTTGGAGATTTACTTGGATAAGTTACCGAGTTTTCATTTTCTAATCTTTCCCAAGAAATATTGTTTAATGAAGGCATTGTTAGTGACATTTCTTCATAAATTTCCTTGGGATGTTTATATTTCCAATTTAAACCCATTCTTTTTCCAAGTTCGTTCGTTATCCACCAGTCTTCTTTCGCTTGACCTGGAGAGTCTAAAGCTTTTCTTCCCATCTGTACTTGTCTATTAGTATTAGTAACTGTTCCATTTTTTTCAGGCCACGCTGAGGCTGGGAAAATAACATCAGCATATGTTGCTGTTTCAGTTAAAAAAATATCTTGAACAACTAAATGCTCTAACATTTGTAGAGCTTCTCTTGCATGATTAAGATCAGGGTCGGACATCGCTGGATTTTCGCCAAGTATATACATACCTTTAATTGTATTCTCATGAATAGCGTCCATTATTTCAACAACAGTTAGACCTTTTTTATCATCTAAAGGAATATTCCAAAGTTTTTCAAAAAAATCTTTATTATTATCTTTATCAACTAATTGGTAATCAGGGTACATCATTGGTATAAGGCCGGCATCCGACGCTCCTTGAACATTATTTTGTCCTCTTAAAGGATGTAAACCAGATCCTCTTTTTCCAACATTACCTGTCATTAAGGCTAGAGAAATTAAACATCTAGCATTGTCGGTACCATGTGTATGTTGAGAAATGCCCATACCCCAGAAAATAATTCCTTTATTTGTACTGGCATATAAGCGCGCTACTTGTCTTATTAATTCTGGATCAATACCTGTTTCGTTTTCCATTATATCAGGTGAATAATTCATTAAATGTTTTCTTAATTTATCAAATCCCTCAGTTTGTTTTTTAATGTATTGAGAATTAAATAAATTTTCTTCAACAATAACATTCATTATTGAATTTAAGAGAGCAACATCAGATCCTGGTTTAAATTGTAACATATGAGTTGCATGTTTTTTTAAAGAATGACCTCTAGGATCCATAACAATTAATTTGGAACCTTTTTTTGCAGCGTTTTTAAAAAAAGTTGCTGCTACTGGATGGTTTTCAGTCGGATTAGCACCAATTACTATTATAACATCAGAATGTTCAACTTCATAGAACGGAGCAGTAACAGCTCCAGAACCAATAGTTTCTAATAAAGCAGCTACAGATGACGCATGACAAAGCCTTGTACAATGATCAACATTATTAGTATTAAAACCAGTTCGTATTAATTTTTGAAATAAATATGCTTCTTCATTTGAACATTTAGCTGATCCAAATCCCGCAAGATTACTTTTACCATTTCTTTGTTTTTTAAGTTTTAAAAATCCTTGTGCTGCATAATCTAAAGCTTCATCCCAGGATGCTTCTCTAAAATATTCATGAATATTTGAAAAATTAATTTTTGGATGTAAATCTTTTGCTTTGTCTTTAATTCTAATCAACGGCTTTGTAAGTCTTTCTGGATTATTTACATAATCAAAACCAAACCTTCCTTTTACACATAATCTATTCTTGTTTGCGGGACCATCAACACCATTAACGTATTTAATTTTGTTATCTTTCACATTGTATTCTATTTGACAACCCACACCACAATAAGGACAAACGCTATCAATTTTTTTATCAACCTTACTATGGCCAACCCCATCTTTATCTACAATGGATGCTGGCATTAATGCTCCAGTAGGACAAGCCTGTACACATTCACCACATGCCACACATGTGCTATCACCCATTGGATCATCAAAATCGAATACAATTTTAGAATTTTCTCCTCGATATGCCATTCCAATGACATCGTTTACCTGGACTTCTCTACACGCTCTTACACAAAGATTACATTGGATGCATGCATCTAGATTTACAGCCATACTAGGATGAGAAACGTCTGCCTGACATGAAGTTTTTTTTGGAAATCTACTTTCTTTAACTTCAACTTTGTCTATCCATTTCCAAAAGTCAGAATTATTATCATGAGCAATTTCTTTTTTTGGCTGGTCTGCTAGAAGTAATTCAAAAACTAACTCTCTAGATTTTTTAGCCTTTTCTGAAGAAGTTTTTACTTTCATACTATCAGTTGGCTTTCTAATACAAGATGCTGCCAACACACGTTCTCCTTCAATTTCAACCATACATGCTCTACAATTTCCATCTGCTCTATAGCCAGGTTTATCTGAATAACATAAATGTGGGATTTCTGTTCCAAGTCTATTTGCAACTTGCCAAATAGTTTCATCAGCATTTGCTTCAACTAACTTTTTGTTTAAATAAAATTTTGTTTTCTCTTTAGTCATAAGTTATTTCATTGCTAAAATATTTTAAAACAGAATTTAATGGGTTTGTTGCCGCTTGTCCTAAACCACATATCGATGCTTGGGCCATAACTTCACTTAAATCTTTTAATTTTTCCTTGTTCCAATTTTTTTCTTGCATTAATTTTACCATTTTCTCTGTACCGGAACGGCATGGTGTACATTGACCGCAACTTTCCTCTTCAAAAAATTTTAGTAAATTAAGTGCAACATCTTTCATATTATCATGATCCGATAATACAACTACTGCCGCTGAACCTAAAAAACATCCGGCATTCATTAATTCTTTCGATCCATAATCTAGTGGAATATTATTCATATTAGCGGGTAGGATACCGCCAGATGCACCTCCCGGAAGATATCCTTTAAAAGTATGTCCATCTGCCATACCATCACAATACTCATCAATTAATTGTTGAATTGTTATTCCGGCTGGGGCAACTTTTACTCCTGGGTTCTTTACTCTTCCAGATACTGAGAAACTATGAAAACCCTTATTTCCATTGGATCCCTTATCAGCAAACCACTTTGCTCCTTTTTCAATTATATCTCTTACCCAAAAAAGAGTTTCCAAATTATTTGTTAAAGTAGGACATCCAAATAAACCAATTTCAGCCACATAAGGCGGTCTATGCCTAGGCAATCCTCTCTTCCCCTCAATACTTTCTATCATTGCTGACTCTTCTCCACAGATATAGGCTCCTGCACCTCTTCTTACTATGAAAAAGTCTTTTGGAATTATTTCTTTATCTTCCATTTTATTTATTTCATCAAGTAAAATTTTTATAACTGCTGGATATTCATCTCTCATATAAATATAAACTTTTTGAGCATTTATAAAATAGGAGGCAATTAAAGCTCCTTCTAAAAATCTATGTGGATCACTTTCTAAATATGACCTATCTTTAAAAGTTCCTGGTTCACCTTCATCACCATTAACAGCAACATATTTTTTACCATTGTAATTTGAAACAATTTCCCATTTTTTTCCTGTAGGAAATCCGGCACCACCCTTACCTTTCAATCCGCTTTCATTTAATGATTTCAAAACTTGTTTTTTTGAAATAACACCATTTTTTATTTTGTTCGCAATTTCATAACCACCATTTTTTTTATAAGTAGATAAATTTATATAATCTGGAATGAAGGGCTCAAAAGTTTTTTCATCGATTGTTTTTTTAACTTTATCGAAATTAGCCACATCAACATAATTTTTTCCTACGCAAACAGTAGGAGCAACATTGCATCTTCCCATGCATGGCCCAGGTACGACTTTTATATTTTTATTTTCTAATTTTTTTATATCTTGAAGTAATGTGTGTGCGCCAAATAATTCACACGTTAAACTTTCACAAACCCTTACAACATTCACTGAGTTATAATCTTTACTATCTTTGACAATATTAAAGTGAGCATAAAAAGTTGCAACTTCATAAATTTCTGAAAGTGGTAAGTTAATAATAGCTGATAAAGCTACCAGATGTTTATCGTACAAAACACCAAATTTATCCTGTAAAATATGCAAATATTCTATTAATTCATCTCGCTTAAATATTAATCCTGAAAACAATTTAGAAATTTCATCTAAATATTTATCTTCGACTTGTCTTCCTTTTGGAGTCCAACGTCTTTTCTTCTTTTTTAAAGAAGTTTCTGTTTGAGAAACAAATTTATCCATTCCAATTAATATTATACTATATATTAAGTATCAGAAAACTATGAAAGATTCAGTTGAAAATGAAGAATTAGTTCTTGATACTAGTGGTACAGAATGTCCTATACCAGTGCTTAAGGCTAGGAAACTTGCTTCAGAATTAAACAAAGATACAACTATTAAAATTATTGCAACTGATCCTTTGGCTGAAGCAGACTTTGAACATTATTGTGATCAGTCCAACTATGAATATTTAAGTTGTGAGAAAATTAAAGATAAAATTTTAATTCGTTATAGATTTAAAATTAAAAATTAAAATAAACTTTCATAATTATAAAAATCAAATATATCTCCTTTATTTACTTGAGAAACATTTTCATCAATTTCAATTATACCATCTGAATAGGATATAGAACTAATCATACCAGAACCTTGTTTAGGAAATTTATTTGCAATATTTTTATTATTTATAGTTTCTTTATTTACACGTAACCACTCCATTCTTTTTGTTTTTTTCTTCATTGAAAAATTTGCTGTAATTTTACTTGAAGATGGGAGCTTAAAATTTCCACCAGATAGTTTTTCTATTAATGGTTTTACTAACATTGCATATAGTAATTGAACAGAAACTGGATTACCTGGTAAGCAAATAATGTAGCACTTATTTATTTTTCCAACTGCAATTGGTCTCCCTGGTTTTATTGCTGCTCTCCAAAAATATACCCTACCTAATTCAGATAAAACTTTAATTAAATGATCTTCATCACCAACAGATGCACCACCAGCTGTTATTATTACATTAAATTTTTTTGAAGTATTAAAAATTTTGTTTTTAATAGATTTAAAATTATCTTTGAGATTTCCACAATATTTTTTTTCTATAAAATTCTTATCAAGTAAATTATTTAAACTATAATAATTTGAATTATTAATTTCAGAGTTTTTTAAATTTTTAGTTGGTTTTCGTAATTCATTACCACTTGTAAAGAAACCAATTTTAATTTTTTTAAATACTTTTATTTTACTAATACCAGTAGCAGCAATTAAATTTATATTTTGTTGATTTAATTTGGACCCCTTTTCCAAAATTTTTTGGTTTTTTTTTATATCTTCACCCCTTAACCTATAATTATCTCCAAATTTTGGAATTTTAATTAAATGAATTTTATTTCCTTTCTTGTATGTATTTTCCTGCATAACTATAGTTGAAGAATTCGAAGGCATTTTTGCGCCAGTAAAAATTCTAATTGCTTCACCAGGTTTTACTTTTATATTTTTGTTATCTCCAGCAGCTATTCGTCTGTTACAAAAAAAAATTTTTTTTGTTTTTAAATCTGCTTTTAAAATAGCATAACCGTCTACAGCAGAATTATTAAAAGGAGGTAAATTAATTTTACTTTTTATATTTTCATAAAGAAATCTATCCTCTGAATTTTCTAAATTAACTTTTTCAGAATTAAAAATTACAATCTTTTGTTTTTTAAATAAATTAATAATTTGTTTTTTGGTTAGAGGTGATTTATTCATTAAAATTCTCTCAAAATAAAATCGACTATATTGTCAATGTCGTCGTTCTTAAAAATTTTCAAGTTAGTTTCAGGTTTATTATTTGTAATAATAGCTTTTATATTTTTAATTTTGCTGAATAAGTAATTATTATTATCATTTTTAATTATTTCAATTTTTGGGTGATTTTCATTTTTAAACCCTTCCACTATTACAATATCAATTTCTGAAAGTTGATTAATTAACTCATCTAATGTTTTTTCTTTTGAATTGTTTAGCTCTGATATTTTAACCCATCGCTTCGATGAACTAACTATTACTTGTGAAGATCCTGCTAATCTATGCTTAAAGCTATCTGTATTCTCATGATCTATATCAAATTCGTGATGTGCATGTTTAATTGAAGCAACACGAAAATTTTTAGAGCTAAGTTTATTTATAATTTTAGTTGCAATAGTCGTTTTCCCTGAATCCTTCCAACCAACAATTCCTACTATTTTCATTTAATAGATCTATTATTTAATAAATATACAAGAGAGTAAATAATTATTGTAATTGATATTAAAACTAAGCCTAATGCCATAGCGTATTCTAAATTTCCCATTCTAGTTTCTAACGATATAGCAGTAGTCATTACTCGTGTATAATGATCAATATTACCACCCACAATCATAACTGCACCAACTTCTGAAATTGCTCTTCCAAAAGCAGATAATAATGTTGTTATTAGTAAAAAATAACTATGATTAAATAAAAGTTTTACAGAACCCCAAAAAGGAATATTTAAGGATCTTATCTGATCTTTAAATTCAAACCAATTTTTAGAAAATATCTCATGAGATAATGAAGCAATTATTGGAAAAATTATTATAGTTTGAGCAATAATCATCGCAGAAGGTGTGTATAGAAGCTGTAAGATACCTAACGGTCCACCTGATGCAAAAATAAAATAAACAATTAAACCAACTACAACTGGAGGAATTCCCATCAATGAATTTATAAATATTAAAATAATTTTTTTGAAATAAAAATTATAAATTGCAAAATAATACCCTACTATAAATCCTAATAATGATGCAATAATTAGGGCGGTAAAACTTACAAATAATGATAAAAGTATAATGTCCCATAGTTCATTATCTAAAGTAATAATTAATAGTATGGAATTTGTGAAAATTTCTAATATGTTCATTTAAATTATTAGTTTAATTACAACATATGGCAAAAAAAGAGAAATATTTAGTCTCACCAGATATTAATAATAAGTCCTTAATTACAAAACTAAATGGTTTTGATGAGAAAGGGAATAAAATAATTTCTAAGGTTATTAATGAAAAAGCTCTTACAATTTTTCTTAATAATCAAGAAATAGTTACGCTAATGTCTATTAGTGATCATCCAAAATATCTTGCAGTTGGATATTTATTAAATCAAAATATGCTTAAGAAAAATGACATAATTACAAAAGTTGAAATTGATAAAGATTTAGGTGTGGTTGTTGTACGAACAAAACGTAAAACAAATTATGAAAATAAATTAAGAAAGAAAATAACAACTAGTGGTTGTGCAATAGGTACGGTATTTGGAGATATCTATGCGGAAATAAAAAAATCAAAATTAAAATCCAAAAAGAAAATTAAACATAAATGGATTTATGAAATTTCAAAAAAAATTACATTAACACCGAGCTTATATTTAGAAACAGGAGCAATACATGGTTGTGCCATTGTTCATAATAATAAACCATTGATTTATATGGAAGACGTAGGGAGACATAATGCTGTAGATAAAATTGCTGGTTTTATGTTTTTAAAAAAAATTAGCTCTTCAAATAAAATTTTTTACACCACTGGAAGACTAACTAGCGAAATGGTTATTAAAACTATAAAAATGGGTATACCAATATTAATTTCTAGATCAGGATTCACAGCATGGGGTGTAGAGCTGGCGAGAGGCTCAAATTTAACACTTATTGGACGAGCAAAAGGAAAAAAATATTTAGCACTATCTGGGGAACATAGAATTGACCATAAATAAGAAAAAAATTTTGTTTGCTATACTTGCTGGAGGTCAGTCAAAAAGATTTGGAGGTGGATTTAAAACTTTTGCTAAAATAAATGGAATTACAATTTTAGACAAAATAATAAACAAGCTTAAAAAATATAATAATGAAATAATAATAAATGCTAATGACTTAGGAAATTTTAAGAAAATTAATTACCCAATAATTGAAGATAAATTCAAAGGTTTTGTGGGACCCTTAGCAGGGATTCACACATCTATGTTGTGGGCTAAAGATAATTACACAAACAAAGAATGGGTTTTTACCGTTCCAAGTGATACCCCATTTTTACCCGATAATCTTTTAGATAAGTTTTTAGAAGCATATGATGAAAATATAAATATATTGATTGCAAGATCAAATAGTAGACATCATCCTGTAATAGCAATGTGGCATATATCGTTAATAACTAGTTTAGAAAATGAGTTAAAATTAAAAAATAGTAAAATTATGTTTTGGGTTAAAAAACACAAATATAAATTTGTTGAATTTGACAAAAGCCAGGAAAAGAATTTTTTCAATGTTAATACTCAAGAAGAATGGAATACTGCTAAAAATATCTAAGTTTAATATAAATATGTAAAAAATATTTTTTTTGTATAAAGAATATTTTAAATGGTAAGCTCAATATATAAAATATTCCCAGGAATTATCTTTTGTTTTGTAATTGCTTATTCAGGCATATACCTAAGTGATTTTATCGGAAAAGAAATTTTAAATTTAAAAAAAAGTCCAATATCACCAATAATGCTGTCAATAATATTTGGTCTTTTGATAGGAAATATATTTCATATTAATAATTTTTTATTAGAAGGAATTAAATTTTCTTTAAAATTTATTCTAAGATTAGGAATAATATGTCTTGGTATTAGACTAGGACTTTTAGATATTTTTAAAATTGGAATAGTTGGAATACCTCTAATTGTTGCTTGTATTATTATATCAATCTTGGTTGTAAATTATTTATGCAAGTTATTAAATGTTTCTTCAAAAATGGGGTCATTAATTGCAGTTGGAACAAGTATTTGTGGAGCATCCGCAATTGTAGCAACTAGTCCTGCAATTAATGCTGATAAAGAGGAAGTTGCTTATGCCATAGCAAATATTACAATATTTGGAATAATTGCAATGTTCCTCTATCCATTTATTGCATATTATCTTTTCAGTGGAGATGAGTTAGCATCAGGATTATTTCTTGGAACTTCAATACATGAAACAGCTCAAGTTGCTGGTGCTGGATTGATATATGCAGAACAATTCAATTCACCAAAAACTATGGATATAGCAACGATTACAAAATTAGTAAGAAATGTCAGTATGATAATCGTTATTCCTACAATAAGCTATATGTATCTAAAAAATAATATTGATGAAAATAATAGCAAACCATCATTAATATCTATGTTTCCAATTTTCATAATTGGTTTTATTCTTATGGGTCTTATAAGATCAATTGGAGATTATGGAATTCAAAATAGTAATTTAGCTTTTGAAATATTAACTAATAATAACTGGCAATTAATCATCAATATTATTAAATCTATCGCTGAGTATTCTTTAGCAATAGCAATGGCAGCTGTTGGCATAAGTACAAATTTAGTTTCTTTAAAAAGCTTAGGCATAAGACCATTTTATGTTGGTTTTTCTGCAGCTTGTTGTGTTGGAATTGTAAGTTATATCGGAATCATAGCACTAAATAATTTTATATAATTTTCTAAAATAAATATAATTTGTACTTATTAAGTAATAATTATATAAAATTCATAAAAAAACATGTCAATTTACCTTCCTATAGCTGAAATGAACGTCAATATTTTTCTCATTATCTTTATTGGTATGAGTATAGGAATACTTTCAGGAATTTTTGGTGTTGGTGGTGGATTTTTAATGACACCACTATTAATTTTTTTAGGCATACCTCCAGTTGTAGCTGTTGGTTCTGAAGCTCCGCATGTTTTAGCAACTTCAGTTTCAGGTTTTATTGCTCACTGGAGAAAAAAAAATGTTGATATAAAGATGGGTATATTCCTTTTAATAGGAGGTTTAATTGGGTCCACAGTTGGTGTAAATATTTTCAGTTATCTAAAAAACTTTGGGCAAATAGATTTAGTTATTCAGTTATTATTTCTTTTCTTTTTAGGTTTTATTGGTTTTAGTATGGCGTTTGAAAGCGCAAGAACCACAATAAAACAGTATAGAGCAAGAAACACTAAAAGAACAAAACTGCATCAACATTCTTGGTTTCACGGACTTCCTTTCAGAGTTCGTTTTCATAGATCAAAACTTTATATAAGTGCGATACCGCCTGTACTGATAGGGTTCGCAGTTGGAGTAATGTCCGCAATGATGGGGGTTGGAGGAGGATTTATAATGATACCTGCAATGGTATACATACTTGGAATGCCAACAAGTATAGTAGTTGGGACATCTTTATTTCAAATTATTTTTGTTACCGCTAATGCAACATTCTTCCAATCCTACATAAATTATAATGTAGATATTGTGCTGTCTGCACTAATGATATTTGGAGGAGTAATTGGTGCACAAATTGGTGTAATTTTTGGGTCTAAATTAAAAGCAGAATATTTGAGAGGTATTTTGGCTATATTAGTACTGAGTGTCTGTGGTAAAATTTTTACAGATCTAGTTTTAAGGCCAAATGATTTATTTTCATTGGTAATGATATGATATCAATATTTAATTTTTCAATTAATTTATTGATCGTAGTTTGTCTCTTCATATATTTTATTTTTACAACTATTGATTTTAATCTAAAGAATATTGAATATTTTTTAATTCTACTAATTGTTATAAATTCATTTAATAAAATATATATTTGGTCAAATTTCAGAGTATTTATTAAAAAAAATCTTAATAAAATATTTAAAGACATATTATTTAATGATTTATTTGCAAAACTAAGTATTATTATTTTATCCACTGTAATTCCAATTTATATGCTTTTGCAAAAAGATATATTAGTGATTAATATATTGATTGAGAAAGTATCTTTTTTGTTAGTATCATTTTTTGCATTAATTGGATTTTATTTAGAATTTTATATTTTAGAAGTAACAAAAATAGATGATTAAAAATTTATATATAAAGTTTCCTTTTAATCTAATAATTTTATTGACTATAATTTTTTTTTATAACTTTCTTCATGCTGAAGAAATTTACTTTGACTTATCTGAGGATAGTATTGAACTAAAAACAGATTTTAATGGAAAAGAAATTATTATTTTTGGATTACTAAAAAATGATCATGAGACACTTTTGACAATAAAAGGTCCACCTTCAAAAATGAAAATACAAAAAAAAGAAAGGTATTTTGGAATATGGATAAATAATCAGTACGTTACTTATAGTAACATTCCATCTTTATTCTTTTTATCCTCATCAAAAGAAATTAACAAAATCTTGCCTGAATCGATATTAATTAATGAGGATCTAAGTTTTGAGAAAATTTTAAATAATAAGACTTTTAATCAAAATTTTATTTTCAAAAATGACCAAAAAAATTGGAATGAAAATTTTGTTAGAATAAAAAAAGAACAAAAATTTTATAAAAGTTTTGAAATGAAAAAGGTCAAAGATAAATTATTTCAAACTAGCGTTTTTTTTCCAACAAATACAATACCAGGGATTTATAATGTTGATATTTACTATATAAGAAATAATACAATTATGAGTACTGATCAAAAAAATATAGTTATAAAAAAAACTGGTATAGGAAGTCAAATATTTGACTTTGCTAATGAAAATGCAGCAACATACGGAGTTTTTGTAATTATCTTTTCAATATTTTCAGGTTTTATTGCTGCTGCTTTATTTAGGAGAAATAAATGAGTGATGATAGATATATTCTAGTTGTTGCAGATAATTCAGAAGAAATGAATACAGCTCTTGAATATGCTTGCGCAAGATCAAAAAAAACGGGAAGAAAAATTATAATTGCAACATTCATAGAGCCTTTGGATGTTCTAACAACCAAGGGTGTTACAGACATTATGAAAGAGGAAGCTAGAGAAGAAGCAGAAACAATTCTTAAAAAGGCTGCCTCATTTGTCCAAGAAAGAACAGGTGACTATCCTGCTCTCTCTTTGAGAGAAGGAGATACTATATCTGAATTAAAACAATTATTAGATGAGGAAAAAAATATTAATGTTCTTGTTTTAGCTGCCAATATTGATCCAAATAGTAAAAATCCTGGTCCAATAATTACTTCTCTAGTGAGTAATGAAATAACAACCCTGAGAATACCAATAATGATTGTGCCTGGAAATTTATCTTTTGAACACATCGCGCAAATAACTTAAACAAATGTCAAAAGAGATAGCCAAAATATTAGTAGATATAAAGTCTATTAATTTTTCATTTAATAAGCATTTTACTCTTACATCGGGTTTATCTAGTCCTGTTTATGTTGATTGTAGAAAAATTATTTCTTTTACAAAAGAAAGAAATTTTATAATTGATAAAGCCATAGATTATTTAACTAAAAATAATATCGAGGCAGAAATTATTGCTGGTGGAGAGACTGCTGGGATTCCCTATGCAGCGTTTATTTCACAAAAATTAGATAAGCAAATGGTTTATATAAGAAAAAAAACAAAAGGTTTTGGAAAAAATAAACAAATTGAGGGTGAATTTGAAAATAATCAAAAAGCTATTTTAGTTGAAGATCTTGCTACTGATGGAGGTAGCAAAATAATTTTTATTAATGCAATGCGTGAAGCTGGATTAAAAGTTAAAGATATATTCGTAATATTTTATTATGATATTTTTAATTTTAAAGAATCAAAATTATGTGAATTGAATGTAAATATGCACTCACTGTGTACTTGGAAAGACATAATAAATTATATTGAAAGTGAAAAAATATATTCTGAGGGTGAGATTTCAAACTTAAAAGAATTTTTAAAAGACCCAGAAAAATGGAGAAACAAGTATGCGTGAAATAGTTGTCGTCAGTGGAGGTTTTGATCCAATTCATAGTGGTCATATTAAATTAATTAAAGAAGCTGCCAAACATGGTGAAGTTGTAGTTTTATTAAACTCTGATTTATGGCTTCAAAAAAAGAAGGGTAAGGAATTTCTACCTTTTATAGAAAGAAGTATAATAATGAATGAATTAAAGAATGTTATTGATGTTATAGAATTTGATGATCATGATAAAACCTGCATCGATGGGCTAAATAAAGTAAAAAATAAATATCCAGAAACAATTATAAAATTTGCAAATGGTGGTGATAGAAATAATAGTACAACACCAGAATCAATATTCTGTGAAAAAAATAACATAGAGTTGCTTTGGGGTATAGGCGGTGAAAATAAATCAAATTCTAGTTCATGGATTTTACAAAAATGGAAAGAAGATAATTAAGGATATAATTTTCTTGTAACCCAACCATCATTTTCCATACGGAATTCAAGTCTGTCATGTAATCTGAATGGCATATCTTGCCAAAATTCAATTAATACAGGCGCTACTAAGTAACCATTCCAATGTGAAGGTCTTGGTACATCATTATCTAAAAATTTTTTTTCAAACTCTTCTACTCTCTTAGTTAATGTAGATCGATCATCTAATTCTTCTGACTGTAATGAAGCCCAAGCTCCTATTCTACTTCCTAATGGCCTTGAATTATAATATTCATCAGCTTCAGCGTTAGAAATTTGTGAGACATTACCTTCTATTCTTATTTGTCTTTGAAGTGTTTTCCAATGAAAATTTAAAGCTACACTATCGTTGTTTTTAATTGCTCTACCTTTTTTACTATTTGAATTTGTATAAAAAACAAAACCTTTATCATCATATGATTTAAGTAAAACAATTCGTGAGCTGGGTTTGCCGTCAGAAGATATAGTAGCAAGGTTCATAGCATTAGGATCATTGATTTCACTATTCTTTGCCTCTTCAAACCATTCTTGAAAAAGTTCAATTGGTTTTTTATCAGAATTTATTAATTTTTGATTTGATTGCATATTATAGATATGAATATTTTTTTATAAGTATATATATCTATATTTATAAAAAAACACTGATTTACAATATGTTGATGCAAAATAAAAAAGGTCTGATTATGGGAGTGGCAAATGACAGATCTATTGCTTGGGGTATTGCAAAAAAATTAGCAGAACATGGAGCAGAAATTGCACTTACTTATCAAGGAGAAGCTCTTAAGAAAAGAGTTCAGCCACTTGCAGAAGAAATAGGGTCTAATACCATTATTCCTTGTGATGTTTCAGACTCACAAAGTATGAATAATGTTTTTGAAACACTTAAAAATAAATGGGGTGAATTAGATTTTCTTGTTCATGGAATTGGTTTTTCCAACAAAGATGAATTAAGAGGTAAATATTACAATACATCTTCTGATAATTTTAAACAAACTATGCATATATCATGTTATTCTTTTACAGAGGCTTGTAGGCTTGCAGAACCTTTGATGAATAATGGTGGATCAATTTTAACTTTAACATATTATGGATCAGAACAAGTTATGCCTCATTATAATGTTATGGGTGTTGCAAAAGCAGCTTTAGAGGCAAGTGTTAGATATTTAGCAGTTGATTTGGGCGAAAAAAATATAAGGGTTAATGCCATTAGTGCTGGCCCAATTAAAACTTTAGCAGCATCAGGAATAGGTGATTTTAGATTTATTCTAAAATGGAACGAGCTTAATGCTCCTCTTAAAAGAAATGTAAATCAGCAAGATGTTGGAAATTCTGCTTTGTATCTTTTAAGCAATCTTGGGAGTGCCGTTACTGGTGAGATACAACATGTTGATTGTGGCTATCATACTGTAGGAATGGTTGCAGTTGATGAGAGTGAAAGTGTTTCTGAATTATTAGATGAATTTACAAATTCTAAAAAATGACTTCTAATTCAATAGGAAAAATTTTTAATTTTACCACATGGGGAGAAAGCCATGGCAAAGCTATTGGTTGTGTTGTCGATGGAGTTCCATCAAATATAAATTTAACTGAAAAAGATATTCAACCTTATTTAGATAAAAGAAAACCTGGTCAGTCGAAATTTACAACTCAAAGAAAAGAAGAGGATAAAGTTGAAATACTATCTGGAACTTTTGAAGGAAAAACAACAGGTCATCCTATTTCACTAATTATTTATAATCAAGATCAGAGATCAAAAGATTATGGTGATATCAAAAGTAAATTTAGACCAGGTCATGCAGATTACACATATTGGAAAAAATATGGCATAAGAGATTATAGGGGTGGCGGTAGATCTAGTGCTAGAGAAACTGCGATGAGAGTGGCTGCAGGTGCTATAGCAAGAAAAATAATAAAAAATAAAATTAAAAATCAAGTTGTAATAACAGGTGCATTAATTCAAATAGGTAATCATAAAATTAATTATGATAATTGGAATAATAATTTTATTTTAAAAAATAATTTTTGGAGTCCAGATAAAGAAATTATTAAAACATGGGAAAACGAAATACAAACTGCAAGAAAATCTGGTTCCTCATTAGGTGCCATTATAGAAATTAGAGTAAAAGGTTTGCCTGCTGGATTAGGAGAGCCTATTTATGAAAAAATAGACTCTGATATAGCTAAGGCATTGATGTCTATTAATGCTGTTAAGGGTGTAGAAATGGGAAGTGGGTTTAGCAGTGTTTATGAAACTGGAATTTCTAATGTTGATGAAATGAGAATTAAAAATAAAAAACCTTTATTTCTTTCAAATAATAATGGTGGAGTTCTTGGGGGTATTACAACTGGCCAAGAATTAATTACTAGATTTGTAGTAAAACCGACAAGTTCAATATTATCGACAAAAAAAACAATTAATACAAAATTAAAAGAAACAAAAATATCTACTAAAGGTCGTCATGATCCATGTGTTGGTATAAGAGCTGTTCCTGTTGGTGAAGCAATGGTTGCCACAACTATAGCTGATCATTGTTTAAGATTTCTTTAAAATACTATAAATCAAAAATTCTTTATTTCCTTTTGGTCCAGTTATTGGACTTTCGACTAAACCTACAACTTCAGCCTTAATTGTTTTTTTAAACCAATTCGATATATCATTACATACTTGTTCATGAATCAATGGATCTTTCACAATACCTTTTTTCAAATTTATTTTATTAGTTTCAAATTGCGGCTTAATTAGTGAAATAATCTCAGCTTTACTTGATAAAAGTTTCAGGCTAGGTTCTATAACCTTTGTTAGACTAATGAAACTAACATCACAGACTGCTAAATTAATTTTTTCATGAATTATTGAGTTATCTAAATATTTAGCGTTAAAATTTTCTATACTAATTATTTTTTTTTCTTTTTTTAATTTTTCATGAAGTTGATT
Organism: uncultured Alphaproteobacteria bacterium; assembly: GCA_902610845.1. Classification (GTDB taxonomy): domain Bacteria; phylum Pseudomonadota; class Alphaproteobacteria; order HIMB59; genus CACPNW01. The sequence goes on from CACLXJ010000001.1 coordinate 17,050, forward strand.
TGTACCAACATCAATAGAATATATTTTTTTAGCATTTTTTTTTAAAAGAACTTCTGTGAATCCACCAGTTGATGAACCGATATCTAGACAAATTTTATTTTCAATATCAATCTTAAAATGATCAATCGCTTTGAGTAATTTGAATGCACCTCTTGATACCCATGGAGGATGAAGTTGTTTAATTTTTATTTTTGAGTTTTCATTAAAATTGTTACCACTTTTGGTAATAATTTTATCGTTTACATAAACTTGGCCGGCCATAATCATAGATTGAGCCTTTGATTTAGTATCAGCTAAGTTTCTATCCATTAAAAGCTGATCAAGTCTTATTTTCAGATTTTTACTCAAATTTTAAAATTACTTAAAATCTTCTTTTGTAACTTTATTGTTTTCTTGCTTAATTTTTTTAATTTGGCTTTCAATACTTTTTAATTTTTCCTCGCATGCTTTTTTTAAATTCATTCCTTCTTCGTAAAGTTTTACAGATTCTTCTAAATCAACTTCACCATTTTCTAATTTCTCTACAATAGACTCAAGTTGTTTTAAATTATTTTCAAAATTATTATCTTTATTCATTAGATGTATCTATTTTTGTAATATTTGATGTTTCTATATCATATATTAAAGCATAAACTTTATCATTACTTTTTATTGTAAACAAAATCCGATTATTATCAATCATATCTATATCTGTAATTTTATGCCCTTTTTCTAAATTTAAATTATATTCAATTAAATTTGTTTCTAAATTGCTTTGTTTTTTAGTTGTTTTTATATACAATCCATAAACGAGAGCTAAAAAACAAATAACAATTAATATACCTAAAAATATTACAATAAATTTAAGAATTTTTTGAGACATGAACGAATTCTATAATCTTAAATTAATTATAAATAAACAATTAAGTTCACAAAGATTAGATAAAGTGCTCGTTTCAAAATTGGAAGGATATTCAAGAACACAAATAAAAACTTTAATATTAAATGGCAATGTAAGTCTTGGTGAACAGGAAATAAAAGATCCATCTTACATAACTAAAGAAAATGAAAATTACTTTATTAATATTATCTTAAAACAAGAAACAAAACATTCAGCAGAAAATATAGAATTAAACATTATTTTTGAAGATGAAGATTTAATTGTTATAAATAAACCTCCAAATTTAGTAATGCATCCAGCTCCTGGAAATGAAAGCGGCACTCTTGTGAATGCTCTTATGCATTACACTAATAATCAACTAAGTAATTTAGATGATAATTCTAGACCAGGAATAGTCCATCGTTTAGATAAAGATACTAGTGGAATTCTTGTTGTTGCGAAAAATAATAATGTTCATATTAATTTAGCCAAACAATTCAAAGAACATACAATATCTCGAAGATATAAAGCAATAGTTTGGGGAACTCCTGATAATCAATCAATTGAAGGGTACATAGAGAGAAATAGAAAAAATAGAAAAAAAATGAGTTTAAATAATAAGGGTTTTGGAAAATATTCTAAAACCGATATTAAATTAGAAAAAACTTTTGGTATTGCTAGTTTAGTTGACTGTCATTTACATACTGGGAGAACGCATCAAATTAGACTTCATTTAACTTCTAAAAATTCTCCAATCATTGGTGATAAGATTTATGGAAAAAGTAAAATTAATCAATTTGGAAAAGATAAAAATACATTTAATAAATTCATGATTTTAAAAAATTTTGAAAGACAAGCATTGCATGCTTATCATCTTGGTCTTGATCATCCTACATCAAAAAAAAGGATGGATTTTAATATTGAAATTCCTGAAGATTTTAAGAATTTAATTGAATTATTGCTTAAATATTAAATTATATTTTATTTATGATATAGGCGTATTATGAATTTACCAGTACTATCAAGTGAAGGAAATTTAGCAGTATACTTGCAGGAAATTAAAAAATTTCCGATGCTCACTGCTGAAGAGGAGTACATGTTAGCTAAACGTTATAAGGAACATGGAGATTCAGATGCTGCGCATAAACTAGTTACAAGTCACCTTCGATTAGTTGCCAAAATAGCAATGGGGTATAGAGGATATGGCTTACCTGTTACAGACTTAATTTCAGAGGGTAATGTTGGAATCATGCAAGCAGTTAAAAGATTTGATCCTGAAAAAGGTTTTAGATTAGCAACATATGCAATGTGGTGGATAAGGGCTCAAATACAAGAATATGTTTTACATAGTTGGTCTTTAGTTAAAATTGGAACTACTGCAGCTCAAAAAAAACTTTTTTTTAATTTACGAAAACTTAAAAATCAACTTACATCAATTGACTCAGGGAATTTATCACCAGAAAATGTTAGAGAAATTGCAACTAGACTCAATGTAAAAGAAGGTGAAGTAATAGATATGGAAAATAGACTTTTTACATCAGATCAATCTTTAAATGTTAAACTTGGAGAAGAACATGATACTGAATGGCAGGACTTAATAGAAGATAAACAAGAAACTCATGACAGAATAATTGAAAATAAAGATGAACTTAATTATCGAAGAAGTTTATTTTCAAAAGCTTTTGAAGTCTTGAACGAAAGAGAAAAAGAAATTATTAAACTTCGAAAACTAAGTGAAAATCCATTAAAGTTAGAAGACTTGAGTAAAAAATATAAAATTAGCAGAGAAAGAGTAAGACAAATTGAAGAGAAAGCATTAGAAAAACTTCAAAAAGAAATTTCAAATATTAGATAAAGTTCCATTTATATCAATCGTCTCTTTTCTGTCTGGCCCTGTTGAAACAATTGAAATATTAGTTTCCATAAGATCCTCGAGTATTTGAATATATTTTTTAGCATTTTCTGGAAGATCGTCAAATTTTTTAATCCCTGCTGTCGATTTTTCCCAGCCAGCAACTTTTTTATAAACGGGCTTTATCTTATCAAACAAAAATTCTTCACTAGGTAAATAATCGTAGTTTTTGTTATCAATTAAATATCCTGTACATACATTAATTTCTTTTAACTCATCTAATACGTCAAGTTTAGTAAGTACAATATCTGTAATACCATTAAGTTTAATTGATTGTTTCAAAAGTACACTATCAAACCAACCACATCTTCTTTTTCGTTTTGTAACTGTTCCAAATTCTTTACCTTTTTCACCAAGGTGCTCTCCAATGTCGTCCATTAACTCTGTTGGAAATGGGCCTGACCCAACTCTAGTAGTATACGCCTTTGTAATTCCTAAAATTTTGTGGTTTTTTCTATCACTAAAACCTGTACCAGAGAATATCTGACCTGATATTGTATTGGATGATGTAACATAAGGATATGTTCCAAAGTCAATGTCTAACATTGAACCTTGAGCTCCTTCAAAAACTATGTTTTTATTTTTTTGACCTAATTCATTTATTATTTTCCATAATGGAACACTAAAAGAGTTAAGATAATTAGACATAGAAATAAGTTCTTCATAATAATTATGTGTAATTTTATGAATATGTTTTGAAATTTTATCTTTATGAAATTCATAAAGGTTATCAATTTTTTGTTTTAAAAATATTGGATCTTTTAAATCACAAATTCTTATTGCTCTTCTACCTACTTTATCTTCGTATGCAGGACCAATGCCTTTTTTAGTTGTTCCTAGTTCTTTTTTTCCTCTAGAGCTTTCATTTATTTCATCAAGAAGTTTATGAATAGGCAAGATTAAACAAATATTATCAGCAATATATAAATTGTCTTCGTTTACTTCTATTCCTTGCTCTTTAAGATTATCAATTTCTTTAATTAGTGCCCACGGATCTAAAACAACACCATTACCAATAGCACATTTTTTATTATTAATTATTCCTGAAGGTAATAAATTAAGTTTATAAACATTATTATCTACTTTAATTGTATGACCTGCATTATTTCCACCTTGATATCTGACTATCAAGTCAGCTTTAGAAGAAATCCAATCAACGATTTTGCCTTTGCCTTCATCTCCCCATTGGGTTCCAACTATCGTATAAAACATTAGATTTGCTTAACTATATTATTAATCAGATAATACTTGATTCCAAACTTTTTTGCCTCTTTTTTTATATCAATATTATCTTCAAAAGTTTTAAATAAACTATAACCTTTATTTATTAATTTTTGTTTAATTTTATCAGTTGTATTGAATGCAATTAAAATTTTTTTATTTTGATTGATTAAAGATGAAGATCTTAAAATTGTATCCATGTAACACGTGTATCCTATAGCAGTCTCAGCATTACTACCATATTTTAAATTATATCGGCCTCCTCCAGCTATTTCACCTCTCACATTTTTTGCAAAAAACGTAAATTTTATCCCCTTGTAGTAATTTTTATTTTTTTGTAAGTCAAAAAAATCTACATTTAAAGAATCATTTTTTGAAGTTTTAATTAAATTAGCAATTTTTACCAGTCTTTCAACTTCGTTTGAAAATCCTATTATTTTATTTAACTTTGATATATATTTTTTTTTGGTTTGAATTGAACCAGAACATAAATGTAAAGTTTTAAATGAATTATATAATTCATTTTTTTTCAATAACTTTAAACAATTATTAATATCTTTTAATTTAATGTATTTTTTTAATTTATTTTTTAAATCTTTATTAGTTATTTTTTTAAGCAAACTATCGAGAAAAAATGGTGCTGTAATTTCAATAACAATATTTTTAACTCCAATTTTTTTTAAAGTTTCATAAGCAAGATTAATAATTTCTACATCCGCCTTGTAACTTTCAGATCCTATAATCTCAGCACCAACTTGTTGAAATTGTCTTTCAGGTCTTAAAATTGTTCCCATTTTTCTGACAACTTCACCATAATAACATAGTTTAAGTGGTCGTATTTTATTGGCTAGTCTAGATGAGGCAATTCTAATTATTTGTGGAGTTATATCATTTCGAATACTTAATTGATCATTTTTTTTGTTCGTCTTTAAAGTTAGAGTATTGCGATCTAAATTTTTACTAAACTCAACTAGTGGAGTCTTAATTAAAGTAAAACCATTATCTCTAAAATAATTTATTATAGTATTTTTGTATTTATGCTCAATAGATGCATCGAAATTTAGACTATCTTTAAAACCTGCAGGTACTAAAAATTTATTAACCAAGATAGGGCCTTACTAATCTTTTTATTTCTAAAGACTTCTTTTTAACCTCGGTAATTTCTTGCCCTTCAACTAGTATTCTTACTAATGGTTCAGTTCCAGATAACCTAACAAGAGATCTTATTTTTTTATTATTATATAGTTTATCATTTTTTAACTTACCAAGAATTTTTAACAGTTTGTTATTCTTTGATTTATACCTTAAGTTAATTTTATCTTGAGGAAAATCATTGTACAAATCAAAAAGTTTACTTGCCTTATTTTTATTTAATATCAAAATTTCAGTAATTTTTAGAGCTGCTAAAATTCCATCGCCAGTATTAGAGTGTTCTGACAAGATTATATGTCCTGATTGTTCACCACCAATCATAGATTTGGATTTTTTCATTTGATTTATAACGTTTATATCTCCAACATCTGTTCGTTTAATATTTAATTTTAATTTATTTGTAAGATAATTTTCTAATCCCATGTTAGACATGACTGTTATAATAACATCATGTTGATTAGATTTTTTCTTAGGTTTTACGTAACTTTTACATAGCAATCCTATAATCTTATCACCATCGACTTCTTTTCCTTCTTCATCTACAACTATTAACCTATCTCCATCACCATCAAATGCAAATCCAATATCTGCCTTTTTTTTTATGACATTTTGTGAAAGTGATTTAACGTCAACTGCGCCACAATTTTTATTAATATTCAATCCATCGGGATTATTATTTATAGCTATTACATTATGACCTAATTCCCAAAATAAATTTGGCGCTATATTGTATGTAGCTCCATTCGCACAATCTAAAACAATTTTTAATTTTTTCTTGGAAGATGTTTTATTCAAAGTACTCTTTAAAAATTCTGAGTACCTGCCTGAAGCATCTTCTAGTCTTTTTGCATTTCCAGATACAAATGTATTGTTTGTTACTTTAGAATATCTTTTATTATTTAAAACTATATTTTCAACCTTTTGCTCTATTGATGAACTTAATTTTGTTCCAGTTCTGTCAAAAAATTTAAGTCCGTTATATTCATATGTATTATGAGAAGCTGTAATCATTACACCAATATCAGCTCTTAAAGTTTTAATCATCAATGGTACAGCAGGTGTTGGAAGTGGGCCAACTAAAATTACATCCATACCCATAGAAATAAATCCAGCTGTAACAAGGGGCTCGTATAAATAACCAGATAATCTTGTATCTTTACAGATGACAACCCTACTATTTTTAGAATCTTTCTTTTTGAGAAGAAATGCTACTGTTTTTGAAATTTTTAAACAAGTTTCAGCAGAAAGAGGTTCCTGGTTAACTAAGCACCGTATACCATCGGTACCAAATATTTTAGACATTTATGTCTTTTATTCAAAAATATAAATAAAGTGAAGTAATTAAATTAGTTGGCAGGAGCAGGAGCAGAACCACCTGTTTTTGGAACGGAAGGTGAAGTTTTTGGCGGTTTACTATTATCAATATCATTACCAAACTCATCTCTTGAAGGCTTTATTCCATTTAGTAAATCATTAATTTCAGCACCTGTGAGTGTCTCATATTCAAGAAGACCTTTAGCTATTATGTGTAATTGATCAATATTATCTGTAATAATTTTTCTCGCCTTTGACTTAGCTTCTTCAACTAATCTCTTAACTTCTGCATCAATAATTTTTGCTGTATCGTCCGAGACATTTTTAGATTGTGCTACAGAGTGACCTAAGAAAACTTCCTCTTGATTATTTGAGTATCTAATGAAACCTAGTTTTTTACTAAAGCCAAATTCAGTTATCATTTTTCTTGCTAGATCTGTTGCCTGTTGGATGTCTCCAACAGCACCAGTAGCAACTTTATCTTCTCCAAAAATAATTTCCTCTGATATTCTAGCTGCAACGATAGTAACTAATCTAGCTTCTAACTCATCTTTTCTTTGATGAATTTTATCTTTTTCTGGAAGAGACATAACATATCCTAGAGCTCTTCCAGTGGGGATGATTGAGCTTTTGTAAATTGGTTCAGCCTCTTTAGAGTGAATATTAGCAAGTGCATGACCTGCTTCATGATATGCTGTAATCTCTTTATCTTGTTGTGTCATTACCATTGATCTTCTTTCAGCTCCTAGCATTACTTTATCCTTAGCGTACTCAAAATCCTCAAGAGTTACCATTCTTTTATTTTTTCTCGCCGCCATTAAAGCAGCCTCATTTACTAAGTTTGCTAAATCAGCGCCTGAAAAACCAGGGGTACCTCTAGCTATTATCCTTGAATCAAATTTAGGTGATACCTTTATTTTTTTTATATGAACTTTTAAAATTTTATCTCTGCCTAATATATCTGGATTTGAAACAGTTACCTGCCTGTCAAATCTACCAGGCCTTAGTAAAGCAGGATCTAAAACATCAGGTCTGTTGGTTGCAGCAACAATAATTACACCTGCATTAGCTTCAAAACCATCCATTTCGACGAGAAGCTGGTTAAGTGTCTGTTCTCTTTCATCATTACCACCACCAAGTCCGGCACCTCTATGACGACCAACTGCATCAATCTCATCAATAAAAATTATACAAGGTGCATTTTTCTTACCTTGCTCAAACATATCCCTAACTCTACTTGCTCCTACACCAACAAACATCTCAACAAAATCTGAACCAGATATAGAAAAGAATGGAACATTTGCTTCACCTGCAATTGCTCTTGCAAGCAATGTTTTTCCTGTACCTGGAGGCCCTACTAGAAGAGCTCCTCTTGGTATCTTACCACCTAGTCTAGAAAACTTTGATGGGTCTTTTAAAAATTCAACAACTTCTTCCAGCTCTTGTTTAGCTTCATCTATACCTGCTACATCATCAAATGTAACTTTACCAACAGCTTCATTTAATAATTTAGCTTTAGACTTACCAAAACCCATGGCTTTTCCGCCACCGCCTTGCATTTGACGCATAAAGAATATCCAAACACCAATTAGCAATAACATAGGAAACCATGATAATAAAACACTTAACAATGGATGCATTGAACGTTCAGAAGGCTCTGCAGTTATTTTAACTCCATTTTCATTAAGTTTGTCAACTAAGTTAGGATAGTTTGGTGCATACGTATTAAAAGATCTTCCATCATCTAGAAATCCTGTAACCATGTTACCACTTATGTTGACTTCAGAAACGTTACCATTTTCAGTAGCAGCTATGAAGTCAGAAAATGAAATCTTTGATGTATTTCTATTATTCGAACTTCCTTGAAATAGATTAAATAATACAATTAAAAGGAGTCCAATAATTATCCATAGAACAACATTTTTACTTATGTTTTTCATTATTATAATACATAGGAATTAATTATAAAAACACAATAGTTTTGTAGAAAATTAAACAGATTTTCTTGAAAAGGTAAGAAAATCAACATTTTTTTTAACAATCATACCCTTAAGATTAAAATTATTAAAATTTAATTTCCTTATTTCACTTATTAAGATTCTAGTTTTTTTTGATCGGGGAGCGTTAGTTTCATTAAATAAAAATTGATATATTCTTCGTATAATATTTTCAGAAGTAATTTCATTTAAATTTTTTATATTATCAAGACCCACAACAATTTTTTTACTGTCAACATGATCGATATTTTTAAGAAGTATCTCAAGTATCATTTGAATGAAATATGGTGAATAAAAAAGTATATTCTCAAAATCTTTATTTATTTCTTTCATTGTTTTTTGATTGGATTTTTTAAGAAAATATCTTATTGCAGGACGAGTATAATCTAAATTAAAATTTGATGGATCATTAATATATTCTATTTTATTTTTCTTATTATAATCTAATAATGTTTTTTTAGAAAAATTTAAAAGTGGTCTTATTACAAAGACTTTATTGTAAAGTGACATTTCAGACATTGATTTTAAACCATAAAAGTCACTGCCAGCAATTTTTCTATTCAAAAAGGTTTCTAAATTATCATTTTTGTGATGAGCAATAAATAAATGCAAAATATTATTTTTAATACAAAAATCTGTAAGTAAATTATAACGATTATTTCTTGCCTCATTCATACTTTTCTTGCTCACATTATCTTTATTTACAGTTAGAATTTTAGAGTTAATTTTGTTTTTACCCAAATAGGTAGAAATATACTTTGCTTCCTCTTTAGAATTTTTTCTAATACGGTGATCTACAATTAAAGCGATCAATTTTCCTTTTTTGTATTTTATAAAAGCATTTACAAGGAATAATAATGACATACTATCTGGACCACCAGAAACTGCAACAGCGACAGAAGGTTTTTTTTCAAAAGTATATTTTTTTTCTATGCTTTTAACGAATTCTTTATTTGTAAGCTTCATTCATTATTTTCTAAGCAATTATACTCAACAATTTGTTTTTTGGTTTGAGGAATTATTTTATTTTTTGGGAAATCAATAATTAATTTTTCCATAGTTTTACAAGCCTCAGTAGTTTTTTCAACTTGGTATAATGACTGGGAAAGTTTGAAAAGCATTTCTGCAGCTTTAATACTAGTTGGAAATTTTTGGAAACCTTCTGCAAATACAAGAGCTGCTTCTCTATAATTTTTTTCTAGTATATATAGTTCTCCAAGCCAATAATGTGCCGAACCTGATAGTTGATTATTAGGATTATCTGAAATAAACTGTTCAAATGAAGTTTTAGCATCCTGCCATTTTTTATCTCTTATATTATCAAATGCTACTTGGAATTGATCTTCAGGTAATAACACTTCCTCGTTTTTATTAGATTTTACTTCCTGATCATCAGACACAACTTCTTCATTTGTATTATTTGTATTTTTTGAAATGTTTAATGTGCCAAGTGTATTTTCAGTTTCATTTTCGCTTAAGGTATTGCTTATTACCGCAGAACTATCTTCTGAAACTTTATCAGTATTTAATTCAACATTATTTAAAGGAGCTAATTGTAAATTATTAATAACTAATTCTATATTTTCTAACTTATTAAAAATATCGTCTAATTGAAAATATAATTCCTCTAAATTTGAAGTTAAGTTTTTTATATCATTTTCTATATCATAAATCCGTAAATCGATAGCAGAGAGATTTTTAACAAAATCATTATTTGTTCCATTTGATTGATTTGACGGATTTGAATATACTTCTTTAGACAGATCAGAAACTTCTCTTTGCAATCTTTCTAATTGTTGAGAAACAGTGAGTTCATTTTCATTAGAATAAAGATAACTTGAAAGAAACAAAATTAAAATAGTAAATACGTATTTAAACATTAATTAATTTTAATTTCTAAATAAGATAAAAATATGGCGCTATATTTCAATAGCGCCAAAGTATTAAGGAATAATAATTAGTTAACTAAAGTTACTGATCTTCTGTTTTGAGCCCATGCTCCATCGTTCGATCCGACAACAGCAGGTCTTTCTTTACCATAACTAATAGTTGAAACTCTGTCAGGATTTATTCCTAATCCTATGAGATAATTTTTTACAGCCTGAGCTCTTTTTTCACCTAGAGCTAAGTTGTACTCCCTAGTTCCTCTTTCGTCACAATGCCCTTCGATTGTTACTTTAACATCGCTATTCTGTTTAAGCCATGCAACTTGATCTTGTAGTAACTCTAGAGCGTCAGAGTCTAAATCTGAACTGTCATATCCAAAGAATACTCTGTCACCGACGTTAACAATTAAGTCTTCCTGTGATCCAGAAACTATGCCACTTCCAGCAGTTTCAGTAATAGCTCCTTCTGAAGAGACATCACTTCCAGAACTACTTGATCCTGAACCTGAGGAATCAGCTGAATCTTTTGGAGTTGTTGCACAAGCTGCAACAAATAAAACCATAAATATAGAGATAAAAAACTTGTAAAACATAAATAATGCTCCCTTAATACTTTGAGTAGATATACTAAATTATCTGGAGTTTCTTAACATTTTTTTTAAAATTTCGTATATTTTTTTGTATTATTATATTGAATTAGTGCATTAATGGCGACCATGCTGGATCAGATCCACCTAAGGGAGTTATTACTTTTCTTTCATTAAAACCAGTTAAATCAATAGAATATAGACTAGATTCACCCCCTGATCCATCTTCAGCAGTTCTCTCTTCTTTAAAATACATTAAAAATCTTCCATTTGGCGCCCATGTTGGCCCCTCAACATGAAATGATTTTGCAATCATTCTTTCATTTGTGCCATCAACCTCCATAACACCTATATAAAATTGCCCTCCCTCTTGTTTAGTGAATGCAATCATATCACCTCTTGGAGACCAGACCGGTGTGTAGTAACTTCCTGCTTCCCTGCTAATTCTTTTAATATTTTTCCCATTATTATCGCATATATACAAATGTCTTCTTCCACTTCTATCAGAATTAAAAACTATTTTTTTTCCATCAGGTGAAAAACTTGCAGAGACATCTATTGATGAATTATTTGTCACCCTTGTTGAAATCCTTGTTTTCAGATTAAGAATATAAATTTCAGAATTACCAATTTCCGGATCAGTGTAAGACATTACAATTTGATTACCGTCAGGTGAAAAACGTGGAGCGAATGTCATTCCAGGAAACTCACCTACTATTTCTTGCTTACCAGTTTCTATATCAAAAATATAAACCCTTGGATTATTTCTGCTTACGTAAGACATGTATGTAATTTTTTGTGAATTAGGAGAGAACCTTGGAGTTAAAACTAAATAGGATCCGTCTGTTAAAAAACGATGGTTTGATTGATCTTGATCCATGATTGCTAATCTTTTTTGTTTATTTTCTTTTGGGCCTGTCTCAGCAACATAAACTATCCTTGTATCAAAGTAACCACCTTCGCCAGTTATATTTTTAAAAATAGAATCTGAAATAATATGAGCAACTCTTCTCCAATTTTTTTCACTAGTTTCGTATTTTTTTCCAACTATTTGTTTTTGTTGAAACACATCATACAATCTAAATTCTACAGATATTTTTCCATTATTAGATGAAATTTTTCCTGAAACTAAATGTTGTGCTTTTATTAACTTCCAATCTTCAAATCTAGGTTTATTATATAAAGATTGATTATCTTGAATAAATGATCTTTTATCTATTGGTAAAAAAAGTCCAGACCTTTCTAAATTATCTGAGATAACAGTTGAAATATTTTTACCTACTTTAGTTAATTGTGAATTTTTTGAGTATAGCTCTGTTACAGCTATTGGAGTTGGCTTAACGCTACCTTGTGTTAGAGTTACCTCTAAAGAAAATACTTTAAAACTAAAAAATATAAAAAAGGTTATAAAAAAAACTTTTTTCATCAGTACCCTTTCATAATACTATAATCGAAAGTAATTGTAAGATTTTTCCATAGATTATATTTATCTTTTGGAAGTTTTAACGGTGTACATTCTGGGTTTAAGAGAGTTCTCATTGCGCTATCAGTAATCGGTCCATAAAAAGGATTTGTTTTAGCTATATTTGTGTCAACAATGCGGATACTATTTGGTGAAACCTTCATATTTTGTAATACTTTAGCTGAAATTGTTACTTTGTCCCCTCTTTCTATAACTGCACCTGCTGGAGCATTCCAACAAGAAGATAATTGCTGCCTCAACATGTCTATTTCAGATATTGATAGCATTACATTGTCATCAGTATCATCTGTACTTTTATTATCAACTTCTTCAACCTCTTCTTTAACCTCATTTTGAACCATATTTGTTTTTTCATTTCTTAAATCTTTAAGCATTGATGCTATGCTAAAATCTTTTTCAGGTTTCGGCTTTGGTTTAGATACGGCTTTATCACTTTCCAATTTTGGTTTATCCTTTATGTTTGTTTCAACATCTAAATCTGATTTAACATTTTCATTATTTATATTTTTTGGCTTTGGTTTGAGTTTTGGTTTAATTATATCAGTTTTAATTGTTTCTATTTTTTTCTTAGCCTCTAAAGTTTCCTTTTCTTTGATATCTACTTTTTTTGTTTCCTTAACTTCTAAATTTGGAGTTTGTTTCATTTCCAAAACTGGTTGATTTGGGTTAGTTTTTTCTTCAATTTCAGTTTTATTTATTTCAACATTTTTTTTTACTTCTAATTGATCTGATGAATTAAATTTTTTTTGCTTAGTAATTGTTTCCTTATTTTTATTTTCTGGTTTTTCAGTATCAGATTTTTTCAAATTTGTATTTTCATCAATATTAAGTATTTCAATAGGTATTACGTTTGGAATGTAGATTTCTTTAGGAGAAAAAAAATTTGGTAAGCCTACCATGAACAAAAGGATAATTAAATGTATTAGTGTTGAAAAAATAACTCCTGATGTTTTAGGATTTAAATTTTCAAAAAAGTTTATAATTTTTAAACTATTATAGCTTATACGATCCATCTATTGCTCAAGATTTTGAGTAATTAATGCAACTTTAATATATCCTGCTGAATTTATTATGGACATAATTTCCATAATCCTTCCATAAGCTACTACTCTATCACCTCGTATATAAATTCTTGCTTCAGTATTTTGTTCAGTAATAGCGTTTAGTCTAGGAATTAAATTTTCTACTTCAACCTTTGATTCTCCAATGTAGACTTCTCCGTCTAACTTAACGGTTATCTCAATTGGATCTTTAATATCAGTTAATGCAGTAGCTTTAACCTTTGGTAAATCAACTTTAATCCCAACCGTTAGGAGAGGTGCGGTAACCATAAAAACAATTAGTAAAACAAGCATAACATCCACAAAAGGTGTAACGTTAATTTCACTCATTTGAGTGTACCTTTGCTTCTTTCGTTTGTTTAAATTATTTGAGGTAATCAATTTATTTTTTCTCTAATTGTCTAAAAAAAATTGTTGAGAATTCATCCATAAATGTTTCCAAGGATATAAAATATTTTGATAAATCGTTTGAAATTTTATTGTAGGCAACTACTGCAGGTATAGCCACAAAAAGACCTAATGCAGTTGCAAAAAGGGCCTCAGCAATTCCTGGTGCGACTACTGCTAAATTTGTATTTTGAGCTATTGCAATAGATTTAAAACTATTCATTATACCCCAGACTGTTCCAAATAACCCAATAAAAGGTGCAGTTGATCCAGCAGTTGCGAGGAATGTTAAATTTCTTTCAACATTTTCACTTTCTTTATTAAAAACAACTGTCATTGATCTCATCATTCTATCTTTTAAAGAATTAATATCAGATGTATCATTTTCGAACTGAGTTTTACTTTTTTTCCACTCTAAAATTGCAGCACAAAATAATTTTGATTTTGGATCTGTCTGATTAAAGTTTAAAGTTTCATATAAATCTTCAAATGAATTTCCAGACCAAAAAATATCTTCAAATTCTTTTTCAAGTTTTTTTAATTGTCTAATTCTTAAAATTTTTGAAATTATTACATTCCAAGAATAAAGAGAGGCTAGAATTAAAATTATAATTACAGATTTAACTACAAGGTCAGCTTGCATAAATAACGCAAGCATTGAAAAATCTGGAGCTTCTGTCGATAAATTGGTACTATTTATATCTGCCATAATAATTATTTTTTAATTTTTTCAAGATCACTACTATGAACCATAACCCAAAAACCTGGTCTATTTTTTTCACATAATGCTATTACTGGTGTCTTACCCTCTTCTTTAGCAAGCTTTGCGGTATCATCCCACAAGCTAATTGCTGTATGTTTTGCTCTTAATTTACATTCTATAAAAAGATCTTCATGAATTACATCAGCCCGTGTAACTTTACCATTACCTCCACTCAAAGGTGTCCTTTGACCATTAAAATAATTTGCAACATCTCTTTCCCTTTTTTTCCAAGCTTTATCAGGCATCTATATTCCTTTCATTAGGCTGTGAGTGAAGAAAATATATTATCATCAACTTCAAAATTTGACGATACAACTTGAACGTCGTCATTGTCTTCTAAAACTTCAAGTAATTTAAATAGTTTGTCTGCTGTATCTTTTCCAATATTTATATTATTTTTACTTTTCCAGATTAAATTTGCAGAGTTAGTCTGACCATACTGTTTAATTAATTTATCATTAAGTTCATGCAAATTATTTTGATCACAGTATATTGAATATTCAGTGTCATTAATTTCATAATCTTCACTATTATTTTCAATAAGAAATTCTAGAAGCTGATCTTCTTTTACTAAGTTTTTATCAAGAGTGATATTTCCAAATCTATCAAAACCAAAACTAACACTACCTGTTTCACCCAAATTACCTCCATGTTTGCTAAAAGATGATCTTATCTCTGCAGCTGTTCTATTTTTATTATTTGTAAGGGCCTCAACTATTATTGCTACACCTTGAGGTCCATACCCCTCATATCTTACTTCTTCATAATTACTATCAGGGTCATTCCCTTGACCTTTTTTAATTGCTCTCTCAATGTTATCTTTTGGCATATTTAGAGATTTGGCTGAAGCAATTGCAGATCTTAATCTAATATTACTTTCAATATCTTCACCACCGACTTTGACTGCAACAGATATTTCTCTTCCAAGTCTTGAAAATACCTTTGCTCTTTTTTTATCTTGAGCACCTTTTCGATGCATAATATTTTTAAACTTGGAGTGTCCTGCCATTTCTAGTAGATTTATAAATATTTTATCCGATGTTAGTAAAGATATAAAATATTAGATAAATGTGTCTAATATATGTAAATTATGTCTCTTGAATTGGGATGATATTTTTGGCTAAGCCATTATTAATATCAATTTCTATTAAAGCTCCACATATAGTTATATTTTCATTAGCAGGTGTAAATCTACCTTCAGCCCTATATCCCTTAACAAATCCATGTATTGGATTATTTATATCGAAACCAATTATCGAATTGTAATCACCTGACATTCCAACATCAGTTTGATAAGCTGTACCTTTGGGTAAAATAACACTGTCTGCTGTTGGCACATGAGTATGTGTACCTAAAACTGCCGTAACTTGTCCATCAACATAATATCCAAATGCCTTTTTTTCAGAAGTTGCTTCACCATGCATATCAATAATTATCGCATCACATGTACTACCTAATTTCTCTTTTTGAAGAAATTCAATTATACTTTTAAATGGATCATCTAATGATAAATTCATAAATAATCTTAGCATTACTTGTACTACGATAATTTTTTTTCCATTTAAAAGTTCAAACTTATAATATCCTTTTCCAGGAACGCCATCAGGGTAATTCAAAGCTCTGATTATCTTTGGATTTTCTTCAATATAAGACAGCATATCTTTTTGATCCCATGCATGATTCCCAAGTGTAAGTAGATCTAATCCGCTGGAAAATAATTCTTCTGCATCCTTTTTAGAAAGTCCATAACCAGAAGTAGCATTTTCACCATTAGCAATAATCATGTCTGTATTGTATTTAGATTTGAGTGTTGGTATAATTTTTTTAATTTTTTTTCGTGACTCCTTACCGACAATATCACCTATAAAAAGAATTTTCATTGAAAACTATATAAATTTTTTTCAGTAATAACATAATCCACTTTAAAATCAAATTTGTCTATGGGTATGTAATCTAACTTTTGTTCTTCAAATGCATAGGCTACAGAGATGAATCTATGATTAATTATATTTAAATAAGCAAAAGTCCTGTCATAATAACCTCCCCCATAACCTAATCTATTTCCCTTATTATCAAAAGCTAAGCAAGGTACAAAAATTAATTCAGGATTTAAAATTTTATTATTATTTTGAGGCTCTGATATATTCATATGTCCTTTTACAAAATTCTCTTCACTCTTAAATTGCTTAAAGATTAAATGACTATTTTTTTTCTCAATTACAGGAAGACATAAAATTTTATTTTTAATAAAGATAAGATTGTTAAGCTCTCTTGTATTTATCTCAGAATTTATAGAAATAAAACTAGATACTATTTTGATTTCTTGAAAGTTAATTTTTTCAAAAAATTCATTAAACAAAGATAAAGCAAAATGAGATGGCTTGTTATTAAAAATCTTATCTCTTATAATTTTTTGTTTTTTTCTGATAATTGATTTTTCATCTTTAATTTTATTCATAATAAGAATTCTTAATTATATCAATTAAACCCTCTACTTTTTTATTTATTTCATCAAATTCTTGATCTAATTTAAATTTTTCATTTTCTAAAATTTTTTTTTCATTTTGTAGTTTTTGTATTTTGTCTTTAAGTTCTAAATTGTTCTTTAGATATTCTTCATTCTTGGCATCATTTACTTCTGAACTTCTTTCTATATTTAATTTTTCTGAAAGCTCTGCTTGAAGCTCAATAGAGAGAAGTGATAACAATATGTTATCACTTATTTTTCCATTAGAATATTTTGGATTTTGTAATTTATCATCAATTTTTTCATTAATTAAATTTATTGAATCTATTATTTTTTTTTCATCTTTTTTTTCATATTCTAATGATATTTCTCTATTTAAAATTTTTGTCTTATAAAAAGGCATGGTTATTTCTTAATTAGAAGTTCCAATTCATCAATATACTCTGACATTTGTTTTCGTAAATTTTTAATTTCATTTTCAAGATTTTTAATTTTTTCTTTTTTGGAAATATGATGATCACTAAAATCTTCTAAAGCTGATCTTAGATTATTTAAGTTTTCGCTTAGAACTGTAATTTTTTTTTGTATTTCCATTATAATTTTATAGTTTGTAATTTTATAATTGTCACTGTAATGAACCCATATTAAATAATTTTATATCAACCATAAAGGTAAGTATTTGAATAATTTAAATAATATCAACAATCTAAGACAATTATCAAATTGTATTAGATTTTTATCAATGGATGCCGTGGAAAAAGCAAAATCTGGTCATCCTGGTATGCCTATGGGTATGGCAGACATCGCAACAATTCTTTATAAAAATCATTTAAAGTTTAATCCGAATGATCCGGAGTGGATTGATAGAGATAGATTAATTATTTCAAATGGGCATGGCTCAATGCTTTTATACTCTTGTTTGTATCTAACAGGATACAAAGACATTGACATAAATCAAGTTAAAAATTTTAGACAATTACATAATAAAACTGCAGGTCACCCAGAATACGGAAGTGCAGAAGGGATAGAAACAACTACTGGGCCTTTGTCTCAAGGTTTAGCAAATGCAGTTGGAATGGCGCTAGCAGAAAAAAAATTATCAAATAATTATGGAAAAGAATTATTCGATCATTACACTTATGTTTTTGCTGGAGATGGATGCTTAATGGAAGGTTTAAGTCATGAAGCGTGTAGTCTCGCAGGACATTTAAAATTAAATAAGCTTATTATGTTTTTTGATAACAATTCTATTTCCATAGATGGATCAACCGATCTTTCAGTTTCAGATAATGTGAAAAAAAGATTTGAAGCTTATAATTGGAATATAATTGAAATAGATGGTCATAAGTATGAGGAAATTGATCAAGCTATAATTCAAGCAAAAAAAAATGATGCTCCAACAATTATATCTTGTAAAACTAAAATTGGTTTTGGCTCTCCAAACAAAGAGGGTTCAGCTTCATCACATGGTTCACCCCTTGGTGAAGATGAAATCAGTTTAACAAGAAAAAAATTAGAATGGAATTATTCGCCGTTTGAAATTCCAAATGATTTACTAAGTGATTGGAGAAGTTTCTATAAAAGAAATGAAGAATCAAGAAATTCATGGTTATCAAAAAATAAAGAATTAATTGAAAGTAAAAATTTTAAAGATAGTTTTTATCAAAAAATAGATCATCAAATTCCAGAAAAACTTAGTGAATTAAAATCTGATCATTTTAATGATAAAACAAATTGTGCTTCAAGAAAATCGAGTGAACTAACGCTAAATTTAATTTCAAACTATCAAAAAAATCTTATTGGTGGATCTGCTGATCTTACTGGATCAAATAACACTAAGGCAAAAGATATGAATGTAATTACATCTAATAATTTTAATGGAAATTATATTCATTACGGCATCAGAGAACATGGAATGGCTGGAGTAATGAATGGCATTGCTTTGCATAAAGGTTTAATTCCATACGGAGGAACGTTTTTGGTATTTACTGATTATTGCAGACCTTCAATTAGGTTATCAGCTATTATGAATATACCAGTTATTTATGTAATGACGCATGACTCAATAGGATTAGGTGAAGATGGACCAACCCATCAACCTGTTGAACATCTTGCATCTTTAAGATCTATACCAAATTTAACAGTAATTAGGCCTTGTGATATTATTGAAACTATAGAAGCATGGGAATGTGCAATCAACAATACTGGACCAACAATCTTAGTTTTAACAAGACAAAATCTACCGATGTTACAAAAAGAAAATCGCAAAGAAAATCTTGTAAATAAAGGTGCTTATAAAATAAGAGATTTTAAAGAATATGATGCAACAATTTTATCTTCTGGTTCTGAAGTTGAGATTGCTTGCTCTGCATCAAATAAACTTTTTGAAAACAATAATTTAAAGATAAGAGTTGTAAGCATGTCTTCATTTGAATTATTTGAGAAAAATGATGATGGTTATATAAATGAAATTTTAGGAAATAAACCAATTTTTGCTATTGAGGCTGGAGTAATAAATGGTTGGGAAAGATATATTAAAAATGATAATTTTGTTGGTATGTCAACTTTTGGTGAAAGTGGTCCATACAAAGATTTATATGAGCACTTTAAGATAACAGATGATTACTTAATTGAAAAAATAATTAAAACTTTATAAAAAGGAGAAATATGAAAGTTGCAATAAATGGATTTGGAAGAATTGGTAAACTTGTTTTTAGAGCTTTATTAGAAAAAAATCCTAAAGATATTAATATTGTAGCTATTAATGAACTAGGAAGTGTTGAGAGCAGTGCTCACTTACTTAAATATGACAGTGTACACGGTATTCTTAAAGATGAGATTAGTTCAATCAAAAATGGATTAAAAATTGGTAAACATAAAATTAATTTTTATTCTGAAAGAGATCCAAATAACCTTCCTTGGAAATCACTCAAAGTAGATGTTGTTCTTGAATGTAGTGGTGTTTTTACTTCAAAAGAAAAGGCAATTTCTCATTTAAATGCAGGAGCAAAAAAAGTTATTATTTCAGCACCAGCTTCAAATGTAGATGCCACAATTGTTCAAGGTGTAAATAATGATACCATTAAAAAAAATCATAACGTAATTTCAAACGGATCTTGCACAACTAACTGTCTTGCTCCTTTAGCTATGGTTCTTGATGAAAAATTAGGAATTGAAAGTGGTTTCATGACAACAATTCATAGTTACACGGGTGATCAAAAAACTGTAGATCAAACCCATTCTGACTTTAGAAGAGCAAGGGCTGCAGCTGAGTCAATGATTCCAACTTCTACTGGAGCGGCAAAAGCTTTGAGTCTAGTCTTACCAAAATTAAAAGGTAAACTAGATGGAACAGCTATTCGAGTACCTACTCCTAATGTCTCACTTATAGATCTTACATTTGTAAGTAAGAAAAAAACTAGCCCAGAAAAAATTAATTCTATAGTTATTCAAGCTTCAAAAACTAAAAAATTAAATGGAATTCTAACAACAAACTCATTACCTCTAGTTTCAATTGATTTTAATCATAATTCAAGCAGTTCTGTATTTGATATGAGTCAAACACAGGTTGTTAAAGATAAATTCTGTAGAGTTTTATCTTGGTATGATAATGAATGGGGATTTTCAAATAGAATGGTAGACACTATGGTTGATCTTAACAAATTTATTTAGTGCCTAAAAAAATTTGTTTTGCAGTATCGACATTAACACAAATTGAAAGTTTAATAGAATTTCGAAAATCAAAGTTCAAAACTTCGATTATATTTATAAAATATTTTTTAATTAAAGGTTTTGGGATAGAGTGGCTTAAAACGTTAATAAACCATATTAAAAATAAATATAAGACACACAACATTAAGTTTTTTGTCGACTCAGGCTATGATCAAGGTCTTAGTATATTATTAACTAACGAAAATATTCATTATTTAAAATTAAAAAATAATAAAATCATCTTAAATAAAATTAATCAAATTGCTAAAAAAAATAAGGTTTTGTTAAATCCAACTTTTCATGTAGTAGATCTTACAAAAATTAAAAATATAAAAAAAAACTTAAGATAAAACTATGAAAATAGATGGAAATGAAATTAAAGTTGGAAATATTTTAGAGATTAATAACAAACTTTGGAAAGTTTTGAAAACCCAGCATACTCAACCTGGTAAGGGTGGCGCCTACTTACAGGCTGAACTTAAAGAAATAAGAGAAGGTACTAAAATGAATAGTAGGTTTAGATCATCAGAAACAGTGGAAAGAGCTATCCTTGATGAAAAAGAATTTCAATATCTTTATGATGATAATAATAATTTTATATTCATGGATAAACAAACTTATGAACAAATAGAACTTGGCTCAGACATATTAACTGCAGATCAATCAAAATTTTTAGTTGAGAATGGTGATGTTATTATTAATTTCTATAATGAAAAACCAGTTGGCATTGATTTACCTGATAATGTTGTATTAACTGTTATAGAAACTGAGGGTGTTGTAAAAGGTCAAACAGCTGCTTCATCATATAAACCAGCTACTTTAGAAAAGAATATTAAAACATCTGTACCTCAATTTATTGCAATTAATGATAAAATAGTAATAAGTACAATCGACGGTAGTTATATCGAAAAATCAAAAAATTAATGCAGCCTGCTGTAATTAATATTTTTGAAAAAGCAGTTAAGAAAGCTGGTAAAATATTATTAAGAGATTTTGGAGAATTAGAAAATTTACAAATACAATCTAAATCAGTTGGAGATTTTGTAACAAATGCAGATATTAAAGTAGAAAAAACACTTTTAGAAACTCTAAAATATTATTATCCAGATTATACTTATATAACTGAAGAAACTGGTGAAATAAAAGGTGATGAAAACACAATTATTATTGACCCAATTGATGGAACATCAAATTTTATACATGGAATACCTCATGTTGGAATAATCGTTGCTAAAATGACAAATGGTGAAATCACAGACGGTGTGATTTATAATCCAATTTTAAACGAATTTTTTTGGAGTTCGAAGGGTAAAGGTTCGTGGAGTAATAATAGCAGACTTCGAGTATCAAACAGGCAAATTTTTTCAGATTGCTTGATAGGCACTGGTCTTCCTTTTGGAGAGAGAATTTATAAAAACTATTTAAGTGAGGTTGATGAAATCCTAAAATCATCTGCAGGAATAAGAAGACTAGGTTCTGCAGGTCTTGACCTGGCTTATGTTGCTTCTGGTAAATTAGATGGTTTTTGGGAAAAAGATCTAAATTTATGGGATGTTTCAACAGGTGTTCTATTAGTTAAAGAAGCTGGGGGAAAAATTTCTAAAATAGATGGAAATGCATGGGAGGTAAATTCTCATGATTTAGTAGCTTCAAATAATAAAATTCATAATGAATTAGTTAAAAAACTTACTTTACTTTGAAATCTATATAAATATAAGACAGTCATGAAAAAAGATATACATCCTAAATATAATGAAATAAACGTTGTTATGACTGATGGATCTACTTTTAAAACTAGATCTACTTGGGGTAAAGAAGGTGATACTCTTAAATTAGAAATTGATCCTAAATCTCACCCTGCATGGACTGGTGGTAAAGCTGGTCTTAATGAGTCTGAAGGACAGGTAGCTAGATTCCAAAAAAGATTTAAGGGTCTAAAAATTAATAAATAATTATTTAAAAAACTTTTCAGCATTAAGTTTTAAATTTTCCTTTTTTTTTATCTCATCTTGAACTCTTAGTATTTCAGTTTGAAGTTCAGAAATATAGTTTTGTAAATCCTCAACACTGAAATCATCCAAATTTAATATTTTAACTGTCTTTTGTTTTTCATCAACTTCAAAAAAATCTGTCATAGTCATATTTTGTTATATATTATTTTTTGATTATATTATATGAGCCAGTTATGAAATATCCTTTAATGCCAAAAGCAACAGCGATATGGTTAGTAGAAAATACAGCTTTATCGTTTGATCAAATAGCCGAATTCTGTGGATTACATGAATTAGAGGTTCAAGGAATAGCTGATGGAGAAGTTGCTGTTGGTATGAGAGGTTATGATCCAATTGATAATAATCAATTAACAAAAGAAGAAATTGAAAGATGTGAGAAAGATAATGCATCTCGTTTAAACCTCATTAAGTCTGATGTGATTGAGGATTTACCGCCAAGAAAAAAAGATTCTAAATATACACCTCTTTCTTTAAGACAAGAAAAGCCATATGCTATTTTGTGGCTTATAAAAAGATATCCAACTGAATTAAGTAGTTCTCAAATTGCAAAACTTACCGGCTCAACAAAAAATACGGTAGAGGCTGTAAGAAATGGTACGTACAGAGAAGCAATTCTTGAGGCAAAGAGTCCAATGGATGTTGGTTTATGTACTTATAACGATCTAGAGAGAACTTTAAATAGAACTAGAACAAAAAAAGTAGATCAAGAAAATTAATAATTTTTTATAATGTAATTTAGGTAATAGAACATCAAAATCATCCAAAATAATACCATTGAAATAATAAAAATCTGAAAGTTATATATTTTTATAACTCCGATAGGTTCACCAAGATAATAGGTTAAAGGTCCTAAAACTCCACTTAAAAAAATTCCTAAAATTTTATAACTTTTAAAAAAAGGAAGAATTTCATCAAAAAGAGTACTAAAACTAAACCACAAAACAATCATCCATAATGGTAGAGTGCCAAGTTTAGCAATAGTTTCAAAATCGTAAATTTGGAAATAAACTAATAAAGTATCAAAAATATATCCTGGAACTGAAATCAAAAGTGAAATCTTAATAAATTTTTGTTTATTATGATTAAAATACAAATAAGTTAGTAGGAAAATAATTCCAACCCAAATGCCCAGCATAGGATTAGAAAATTTTGTTTCACCAAATACACAGGCTAACCAAGTTAGTTGATAGCCAGTTAAGACTAAAAAAACTTTTAGTTTTTGCATTTTTATTTTTGAATTAAAAAATGAGAAACATCAGTAGAGTTATTTGAGAAACCTGTTTCACAATAAGAGAAATAAAATTCCCACATTCTTTTAAATTTAATATCGAAGCCAAACTTTGATAAATCAGTCCAAGATTTTTGAAATTGTTTGTTCCATATTTCTAGTGTTTTTGCGTAAGAACCACCAAAGCTTAAACTTTCAATGCATTTTAATCCCACCTTTTTGGCCGAATATTCAAATTGTTTTTTGGTTGGAAGCATGCCGCCAGGAAAAATATATTGTTGAATAAAATCTGGTCTATTTTGATAATCTTTAGCCTTCTTTTCATCAATTGTTATAACTTGTAGTGCAGCAATCCCATTATTATTGAGCGAATTAAATATTGTATCAAAGTAATTATGCCAATATTTTTTTCCAACTGCTTCAAACATTTCAATCGAAACAATATTTGAATATTTTTTTTTGATATCCCTATAATCTCTGAATATAACTGATACTTTTTCAGATAAACCTTCATTTTGAATTTTTTCAGAAGCATATTCGTATTGTTCTTTAGAAATAGTTATAGCATCAACCGAACAATTATAATTTTTCGCTACAAATGATGAAAACCCGCCCCATCCACATCCAATTTCTAAAGTTTTAGAATTTGAGTCTAATGATAAAGTTTCAGCAATCTTTCTATATTTGTTAAATTGTGCATCCGGTAAACTGGTATTCTTATTATCAAAAAGAGCAGAAGAATAGGTCATAGTTTTATCTAACCACTTTTCGTAAAAATTATTTCCTAAATCATAATGATATTTAATGTTTTTTTTACTCTGTGATTTTGAATTGTTATTTAAAAAATGTTTTAATTTGGCAAAAGTTGCAAAAAAAAGATTAGTATTTATACTTTGTAAAAAATAATACTCATTTTTGTGAGAAAGTAGTAATAAATTAGTTAAATCTGGGCTTGAAAAGTAACCATTCATATAGGCTTCTGCAAAACCTACAGAACCTTTTTTAAAAATTAAATTGAGAAAATTATAATTATTAATTGTAATGCTTGCAGATATATCCTCCTTTTTTCCGACAAAAACTCTCTCCTCGCCAGTAGGAAATTGAACTGTTAATTTTCCATATCGAATTTTAGATAAAAAGTTTACTAATAATTTTTCGACAGTTTTATCAAAATTTGTTTTAAAAAAATTCATTTAAAAATTACCTTCAAAACTCACTGTATCATTTGGCTTCTTTTTTCGTGCATAATATTTACCACCTTTGTAAATTATCTTTAAAGCCTCATAAAGAATTCCTGCCATTACCTTAAAACCTAAAAGTGGATTATAATATAAAAATTTAAGCATATTTTTGGAGTTGAAATCTATAAATTTACCATACTGAGAAGCTGTTAGAACTTTTTTATTATTTATATCATATAGATCAATATTAATATTTATTTTATCTTTTTGCATTTGATTAAAAAATTTATAATTAGCTTCCATTTCTATGAATGGAGATACGTAAAACTGTTTAGCACATTCATGAGATAATTTAAAATCTTCAAAATTTACGTTTCCTTTAAAAATATAGGTGTGTTGTTCATTGGTCGTATTTTTGACTTCATAAAAAATAGATATTAATTTTTTATCATCATAACAATAGATAATTGACAAGGGGTCAAATACATATCCTAAAATTCTTGGAAAACATAATATCATTATATTAAGATGTTTGTATTTAATATTAAATTTTGAGAGAGAATCTGTAACGAATGTCTTTATTGACCTTTTGTCTCTATATCCATGATCATTTTCATAAATAGAAAAGAGATTAAAAGAGTTTAATGAAAAAAGTTTATAGTTTTTACCTAAGTGATCAAGATTATCCAAATTAATGAAAAGACTTGGTACCTCATATTTCAATGTGTGTTTAAATGGAATAAATCTTTTATGTATAATACTAGATGATAAAATTTGAGAAATCATTCAAAATTAATTTGTAGTCTATTATAAAAATTTTTCTCTCTCTTCCAAGGTAAATCACAATGTAATAATTTACAAATATAAGAAGATGATTGAATACCGTCTTCATGAAAACCATATCCTAGGTAAGCTCCACAGAAAAAAGTATTATTCTTTCCTTGAATTTCCATGACATTTTTTTGAGCTAAAATAGTATCTGTAGTATATATTGGGTGATCAAAGGTTGTTTCATTAATTATATTTTTAGGCTTTTTATAAGGATTAACAGTTACAAAATAATCTTGCTTAGTTGGCAATTTTTGCAAGAGATTCATCCAATAGGTTAAAGTAAATTTAGAAGATGAAGATTTATTTAAAAAATTCCAACTTGACCAAGCAATTTTTGAATTAGGCATTAAAGATTGATCGGAGTGGAGTATTGCTGAGTTAGTTGAATATTTAAATTGTGAAAATATTTTTACTTCTTCTTGTGTCGGTTTTTCCAAAATATCTAATACTTGATTTGCATGGGTTGCAAATATTACTTTATGAAATTCTAATATATTATTTTTATCATCTACTATTTTAATTTTATTATTTTCTCTAAGAATTTTTTTAATTTTGAAATTTTTTTCATATTCAAAAAAATTTTTATTAATAATTTTTTTTATATATTCATTACTTCCACCTTCTACGTATTTCCACTGAGGTCTTTTTTTTAAATTAAATAAAGCATGATTTTTGAAAAAATTTATGAATGATATAAGAGGAAAGTTTTTTACATCACTTACATTGCTTGACCATATAGATGATATCATAGGTAAAATATGATAATTTATTAGATATGTTGAAAAATTATTAGCTTTTAAAAAATCATTTAACGTTTCAGTTTGTTCTAAATCACTAACATTCAAGCTGTTACACAATAAATAAAGTTTTCTTATTTCAAATAACATTTTAAAAAAATTAAAAGAAAAGATATTTCTAAAATTAGCAAAAAGAGAAAAGATATTTTTACCACTATATTCAATTATAGGATCTTGATTTGATACGGCAAAAGACATGTCTGAATTTGTGTATTTCACATCAAGTAATTTAAAAAAATTTGTTAAATCTGGATAATTATTTTCATTGAATACAATAAACCCTGTATCGACTGGGATTGTCTTTGTTGATTCTTCAACATAGATAGTTCTTGTATGTCCACCCAATCTATTATTTTTTTCAAATAAATAAACATCGTATTTAGAGGACAAAAGGTAAGCTGCACTTATTCCTGAAATACCAGAACCAATAATTGCTATTTTTTCTTTCACATTAACTAATAGTTTTAAATGCTGCTAGTGCTCTATTTCTTGTTTCTTTTAAATCTACAATTGGTGATGGATACGAAGTACCAATCTCAAAATTATATTTCTTTTGATCTTCCTTAGATATCTCCCAGGGATTATGAATATATTTTTTTGGAATATTATTCAACTCAGGAACAAATTCTTTGACATAATCACCATCTGGATCGAATTTTTGACCCTGCAAAATTGGATTAAAAATTCTAAAATATGGACTTGCATCAGCACCACAACCTGATATCCATTGCCAACCTGCAGAATTAGAACCAACGTCTGCATCAACTAAAGTATCAGAAAACCACTCTTCTCCATTTTTCCAGTGCAACAATAAATTTTTTGTTAAAAATGACCCCACAATCATTCTTACCCTATTATGCATCCAGCCTGTTTTATATAGCTGTCTCATTCCAGCATCAACAATTGGAATACCAGTTTTTCCATTATGCCATAATGATAAATTTTTATCATTTTTTATCCATGGAAATTTATTAAATTTAGTTTGTATAGGTTTATGGGTCATATCTGGATAATGAAACAGAAGATTGTAAGAAAAATCTCTCCAGCCAAGTTCAGCAAGAAATTTTTTTTTATTTTCAGGATCAATTTTTTTTTCATTATTTACGGTATCATAAACTTCCAAAGCAGATATTTCTCCAAAATGAAGATAAGGTGATAATTTTGAAGTTAAATCTTTATCAGGCCTATCTCTTCCGACTGAATAGTTATTTGCTTTTTCTGAAATATATTTTTTTAATTGTAATCTTGCATTACTTTCACCAGGTATCCAATATTTTTCAATTTTTTTGATCCATTGGTCTTTTTTGTTTGTTAGATTTAAATCTTGTATAGTTGTTTCATTTTTAAATTTTGAATTGGTGTAATCTATTTTTGTTTTTTTTAATTTATTTTCTTTTTGTTTTAGTAGTTCATCACAATGTCGCCAGTAAGGGGTAAATACTTTAAAAAAGGTTCCACTTTTATTTTTAATATTCCAAGGTTCATTTAAAAGATATCCATTGTGCGAGTCACATTCTATTTTAGATGCAGTAACTATAGATTTAATTATAGTATCTCTTTTAATTGAGTATGGATCATATAGTCTATTCCAAGATACACATTCAACATTTGAATTTTTTAATATTGAAGATATAATTTTCTCTGGATCACCAGCAAATATATTTAGTTTGCCATTATGCTTATGTATTGAATCATACAAACTAATTAAAGATTTTTCTAACCACCATTTAGATGTGGATCCAATTCTTTGATTTAAATCAAAAATATAAATTGGAATTATCTGATCAACTTTTTTTGAAAGTGACAATAAAGATGGATTTTCTTGTAATCGCAAATCTTGTCTAAACCAATGAATTCCATAAGTAGCTACCATGAGTTTAAATTATGTTAATTTAGAATAAATTAAAGAGGTAAATCTATTATTTACTATGAGGAGGCATTTTTTTTTCTACGAACCAAACGTGTTTTTTTAACACAGGATCATATTTTTTCATTCGAAGTTTTTCAGCAACTTTCAATCCTTTTGTAGGTTTTCTTACAATATATTTAGTTCCTGTTTTTGGATTTTCTTCAGGTACTAGTTGTTTAAGAGCGAATGAAGTTTTTTTTGCCATGAGGTGTCTATACAGAATAATTATATGAAATAAAGTATTATTTATTCATAATCAGAAATTGACTGCTTAATAAAACGATTAAAATTTCCTCTTTTTTTATCAAGTTTAATTTGTTGATGTCTTTCAAGTAAGTTGTTTTTCTTTTTGTCAGATGTTTTATCAAAACAATTATGACAAGATACACCTGGTTTATAATATTTATTATAAGTATCTTTATGACTAATCGGTAACCAACAAGCATGGCAAAGTTTGTAGGATCCATCTTTTAATTCATTTTTCAGAGATACTCTTCCATCAAATACGAAACATTCACCATTCCACATTGAATCTTTTTTTGGAGTTTTTTCTAAATACTTAAGTATACCTCCATCTAACTGAGCAACATCTTTAAAACCATTCATCATCATATAAGATGAAGCCTTTTCACACCTGATACCTCCAGTGCAAAACATCGCAATTTTTTTGTCTTTTGATTTATTTAGTTTTTTTTGAACAAAAGATTTAAAGTCAGTAAAACTTTTAGTTTTTGGATTAATTGCTCCTTTAAAAGATCCTATTTTAACCTCAAATTCATTTCTTACATCAATCACAATAGTGTCTTTGTCTTTAATTATTTTATTCCATTGATTGTATTTAACTTTTTTCCCAGAAATTTTTGTAGGATCAGCAAATTTGGTTCTTAATGTGACTATTTCATTTTTATTTCTAATTTTAAGTTTTTGAAAAGGCATATATTTATATTTTGATCGTTTAAGATTAAGTTTCTTAAAGCTAAAATTTTCAAGATATAGAATCAAAGAATTTATGTTTTTCTCTAAACCAGCAATTGTTCCATTAATGCCTTCATCAGCGATCAATATTGTACCTTTTATTTTATTAAATTTGCAAAAATCTTTAAGTTTAGTAATGATATTTTTTTTATCTTTAATTATTTTGAATTGATAAAAAGTAATTATAGTAAAGTACTTGTTGTTCATTTATCTAATTAATATAAAAAACTTTATAAATTTATGTCTAAAGAAACCATTAATACTGTTAAAAAGTTTCTCAATAGTTATTCTATAGAAACAACTCCAAATGTTTACGAAAAATATGGAAGCTTTACTGAATTTCTTGATAAAAATCATGACATTTATATAACTTATTTACCAGATGAAAATTCAAAAAATGTTATCAGAACGGCAAAAAAATTAAAATTAGAAGGTTATGAGGTAATACCCCATTTACCTGCGAGAACTATTGTAAATAAAAATGACTTAGAAAAATATATTGGTGAACTTGCAAATGAATCTGGGTGTTCAAAAATGTTAATTATTGGTGGTGGTGGAAATCAGGCTGGAGAAATCTCTTCTTCAATTGATGTTTTAAAAACAGATTTTCTATCAAAATATAATTATCAATTTGTAGGTGTGGCTGGGCATCCCGAAGGAAGCCCAGATATTTCAAATGAAAATTTAGATTTAGCAATTAAACAAAAGAATGATTTTGCAAAAAATGTTGATTTTAAAATGTATTTAGCAACACAATTTTTTTTTGAAGCTAAATCTTTAATCGAATGGGAAAAACACTTAGTAAAAATTGGAAATACATTACCAATCCATGCTGGGATACCCGGCCCTGCTTCTATTAAAACGTTAATAAATTATGCAAGATCTTGCGGTATTGGAAATTCTTTGAGATTTATTACAAAACAGGCTTTTAACTTAACTAAGCTTGCGACATTGAACACTCCTGATAAATTAATTTATGATCTTGCCAAACATAGTGAAATAAACAAATACTCTAAACTTGAAAAAATTCACTTCTACGCTTTTGGTGGTATGAAAAAAACATCTGAGTGGTTAAATCAATTTAATAACTCAGATTTTTCTTATAATAATAGACAGAAATTCGAGTTAAATTAGCTTCTTCACAATTTTTTAATCTTTTAATGAAACAAAAGTTGTTTGAAATAAAAGTTAATCTATAGATCAATTATCTTATTATTTAGGAGCCTCATGTCAGATATTGAAATAGCAAGACAAGCTAAAATGAAACCTATTAGTGAAATTCTAAAGGGGCTTGATGTACCAGATACACCAGAAGCATTTAGTCCTATGGGTCGTCACATAGCTAAAATAAACTTGGAGTACATAGAGTCACTTAATAAAAATAAAGATGGTAAACTTGTTCTAGTCTCAGCAATAACTCCAACACCAGCAGGAGAAGGTAAAACAACAACTTCTGTTGGATTAAGTGATGGTCTTAATAAATTAGGAAAAAAATCTATTGTTTGTTTAAGAGAGCCGAGTCTTGGACCATCATTCGGTATGAAAGGTGGGGCAGCTGGTGGCGGTTATGCTCAAGTAGTTCCAATGGAACAAATTAATCTGCATTTTACTGGAGATTTTCATGCAATTACGTCAGCTCATAATTTACTTTCTGCATTAATTGATAATCATATCTACTGGGGAAATAAATTGAATATTGATGTTAGAAGAGTTGTTTGGAAGAGAGTAATGGATATGAATGATAGGTCACTGAGATCAATTGTTGTTGATTTAGGAGGAGTTGCAAATGGATATCCCAGACAAGATGGTTTTGATATTACTGTTGCATCGGAAATAATGGCAATTTTCTGCTTAGCAAAAGACTTAAAAGATCTGGAAAAGAGAATAGGAAATATAACTATTGCTTATACACGAGACAAAAAATCTATCTTTGCAAAAGATTTAAAGGCACAAGGTCCTATGACAGTATTGTTAAAAGATGCAATTAGACCAAACATAACACAAACGTTAGAAAATAATCCTGCAATAATTCATGGTGGACCATTTGCAAATATTGCTCATGGTTGTAATTCTGTAATTGCAACTAAAGCTAGTTTAAAATTAAGTGATTATGTTGTAACTGAAGCAGGCTTTGGAGCTGATTTAGGAGCAGAAAAATTCCTTGATATAAAATGTAGAAAATCAAATTTAAAACCTGATTGTGTTGTTTTGGTAGCTACAATTAGAGCACTAAAAATGCATGGTGATGTTTCCAAAGAAGATCTAAAAAATGAAAATGTTAATGCTCTTAAAAAAGGTTTAGTAAATCTAGAAAGACATATTAATAATATTAGAAAATTTGGGTTACCAGTAACTGTTGCAATTAATAATTTTGTCACTGATTCTAAAGCTGAAGTTGATGCAGTCCTAGATTTTTGTAAAACTCAAGGAGTCAAGGCTTCTATGTGTACCCACTGGTCTGATGGTGGTGATGGTGCAACAGAATTAGCTAAAAATGTAATAGATATGTGTGAAGAAAGTAAAAGTACATTTAAATTTTTATATGAAGATGATTTAACTCTATTCAAAAAAATAGAAAAAATTGCACAGGAGATTTATCACGCAAGTGAAGTCGTCGCAGACACAAAAGTACGTCAACAATTGAAGGATTTTGAAACTAAAGGATTTGGCAAATTGCCTGTTTGTATTGCAAAAACTCAATATAGTTTTTCAACTGATCCTAATTTAAAAGGTGCCCCTACTGGCCACGTTTTACCTATTAGAGAAGTAAGATTATCATCGGGAGCAGAATTTATAGTGGTTGTCTGCGGCGATATTATGACCATGCCAGGTCTACCAAGTGTGCCTGCGGCAAATTCGATAAAGCTAAATGACCATGGAGAAATTGAAGGTCTATTTTAAAACTGCTATAAAGAGTTATAATGTTTAACAATAAATATTCATTTCTATCTATTGCTAGAAACGCTTTAAGTCATCATGAGAATTGGCAGAAGACATGGAATAGTCCTGAACCAAAAAAAAATTATGATGCAATAATAGTCGGTGGTGGTGGACACGGCTTAACTACAGCGTACTATTTAGCAAAAAACCATGGAATTAATAATATTGCTGTAATTGAAAAAGGTTGGATAGGCGGAGGAAATACAGGAAGAAATACAACTATAATTAGATCGAACTATTTATGGGATCAAAGTGCAGCTTTATACGAGCATGCATTAAAACTTTGGGAGGGTATGTCTCAAGAATTAAATTACAACGTAATGTTTTCTCAAAGAGGAGTTTTGAATGTTGCTCATAATCTTCATGATGTTAGAGAATTGAAAAGACGTTGGCATGCAAACAGACTAAATGATATCGATTGTGAATGGCTAGATACAAAAAAAGTCAAAGAATTTTGTCCAATAATTAATACTTCACCAAACATTAGATATCCTGTTTTAGGGGCAACA
The DNA here is from genome assembly GCA_902610845.1 of uncultured Alphaproteobacteria bacterium. Classification (GTDB taxonomy): domain Bacteria; phylum Pseudomonadota; class Alphaproteobacteria; order HIMB59; genus CACPNW01. The sequence continues at coordinate 50,232 of CACLXJ010000001.1, forward strand.
CTACAAAGAAGAGCAGGAACTGCAAGACATGATGCTGTTGCATGGGGTTATGCAAGAGGAGCTGATGAAATGGGAGTTGATATAATTCAAAATTGTGAAGTAACTGGTATTAATGTAAAAAATGGAAATGTGACTGGTATTGAAACAACAAAAGGAACCATTAGTTCAAATAAAATTGGAATAGCTGCTGCAGGTCATACCAGTGTTATTGCCAATATGGCAGGTATCAAATTACCTCTAGAGAGTAAACCATTACAAGCTCTAGTTTCAGAACCAGTAAAACCAGTTATTGATACTGTAGTAATGTCAAATACAATTCATGCGTATGTATCTCAATCTGATAAAGGAGAATTAGTTATTGGTGCTGGAACAGATGGATACACTTCATATACTCAAAGAGGTGGCTTCAACATTGTTGAAGATACATTAATGGCAATAGTTGAATTGTTTCCAATATTTTCTAGAATGAAAATGCTTCGTCACTGGGGAGGTATTGTCGATATATGCCCTGATGCAAGCCCCATTATCAGTAAGACTCACATAAACGGATTATATTTTAATTGTGGTTGGGGAACAGGTGGTTTCAAAGCTACACCGGGTTCCGGCTGGGTATTTGCCCACACTATAGCAAATGATCAAGCACATGAATTAAATGCTCCTTTTACAATAAACAGATTTTCTAGCGGCGAGTTAGTTGATGAACATGGTGCAGCTGCCGTAGCTCATTAAATAATGTTTTTAATAAATTGCCCTTACTGTGGAGAAAGAGATCAAGCTGAATTTACTTGTGGAGGTGAAGCTCACATTGCAAGACCAAAAAATCCTCCTGAACTCTCTGACGAGCAATGGGCAGAATATTTATTCTTGCGAAAGAACGAAAAAGGTATTCATTATGAAAGATGGAACCATGAATATGGATGTAGACAATGGTTTAATTTAGCAAGAAATACCGCAACGGATGAAATTCTCGCAGCATATAAGATGGGAGAAACTCCTCCTAAATTAAAAGCAAATATTCCAGCTACTCCTTCAGGTGAGCCAAGTATTGGATCAGGGAATTTATCAACGTCGAAAAAAGATAGATTTTAAAAATAAAGATGAGATACAAAAATAATAAAAATCTTGAGAATAATAAGTCTATTAGGTTCTATTTTGATAATAAAGAATATTTTGGATTTGAAGGTGACACCCTAGCTTCAGCACTTCTTGCAAATGATGTTCACTTAGTTGGAAGAAGTTTTAAATATCATCGACCGCGGGGTATTTATACAGCAGGCAGTGAAGAACCTAATGGAATTGTTCAGCTTGAGACTAAAGAATATACCGAACCCAATAGAAGAGTAACTGAGGTTCAGATATATGAAGGTTTAAAAGCTTTTAGTCAAAATAATTGGCCGACGGTGAAATTTGATGCTGGTGCTATAAATGATTTACTATCCCCATTTTTTCCCGCAGGATTTTATTATAAGACCTTTATGTGGCCGCCAAAATTTTGGAAGGCATATGAATTTTTTATAAGACACGCTGCAGGACTTGGTAAATCTCCAAAAAAAGATGATCCCCACAAATACGAACATTTTCATTATCATTGTGATGTTCTGGTTGTTGGAGCGGGAGTAAGTGGATTAGTTTCAGCAGACATTGCAGCAAGTAAAAATTATAAAGTATTACTAGTTGAGCAAGAAGACGAACTTGGAGGTGAAATCTTATCTACGAAAAATGAAAATGTTAAAATAGATAACTTACCAATTAATGAATGGAAAAATAAAATAATTGATAAACTTTCAAAAAATCCAAATGTAAAAATAATCAAAAATACAACTTGTTTTGCTTATTTAAATTATAATTTATTATTAGCTGTACAGGAAATTGATCCAGAAAAAGGATTAAACAAAAAAAATGATATTAAGGAAAGAATTTGGAAAATTAGATCAAAAAAAGTTATTCTTGCAACAGGTGCAATAGAAAGACCAATAATTTTTAATAATAATGATAGACCCGGTATTATGCTTTCTAACAGTGCAAAAAAATACCTAAATAAGTATGGAGTTTCACCTGGAAAAAATTTAGTTTTTTTTACAAACAATGATAGTGCTTATGAAACTGCAATAGATTTTTTTGAACAGGGTATAAAAGTAGAAGCTATTGTTGATGCTAGAGACCATAGTGATGGTTATTTTCCTAAGAAAGCCAATAAATTAGGTATTACTATCCTTAAAGGGTATGAAATTAGCGATACTGTTGGAAGATTAAAAATTAGAGAAATAAAATTAAAAAAAATTACAACTAAAAAAAATAATGAAAAATCTTCTATTAATATTAAATGTGATCTTTTAGCAATTGCTGGTGGTTGGACACCTACTGTCCATTTATTTACTCAATCAAAAGGAAAACTAAAATTTAGAGATTCAGATGGAAGTTTTATTCCTAGTGAAATATATCAAGATACATTATGTGTTGGCAGTTGCAATGGTGATTATGATTTAAATGAAATATTATTAAAAACTCAAGAAGATACATTAATGTATTTAAATGATAACCAGGAAAATAAAATTGGTGAGGTAAATTATAAATCAGATAATCTAAAATATGGTAAACATCAAAATATTTGGATTACTTCTAAAAATAACATCTCGCGAACTAAAATGTTTGTGGACTTTCAAAATGATGTTACAGCAAAAGATATTAAATTAGCTTTAAAAGAGGGCTTTCAATCCATTGAACATGTCAAACGATATACAACTACAGGAATGGCAACTGATCAAGGTAAGACTAGTAATGTTAATGCTCTTGGAATAATTTCAGAGTTAACAAATAATGAAATTTCTGAATTAGGCACGACAACATTTCGTTTACCCTATAAACCTGTAACTTTTGGTGCGCTTGCCGGACGGCATGTAAAAGAATTTTTTGATTTAGAAAGAACAAGTCCGATGCATCAATGGCATATTGATAATAAAGCTTTATTTGAAGATGTAGGTCAATGGAAAAGAGCTTGGTATTATCCCAAGAAGAATGAGGGCTTTCAGTTTGCATTAAATAGAGAAGTAAAGGCAACTAGAGATAGTCTAGGAATATTAGATGCATCAACTCTTGGTAAAATAGATATTAAAGGAAGAGATGTTAGTGAATTTTTAAATAGAGTTTACACAAACTCTTGGTCAAAATTAGAAATTGGAAAATGTCGATATGGGGTAATGTTGGGTGACGATGGTATGGTCATTGATGATGGTGTAACAACTAGATTAGATGAGTTTCATTATCTTATGTCAACAACAACAGGAAATGCAGCATCAGTTATGTCAAAATTAGAAGATTGGTTACAAACAGAATGGCCAGAACTAGAAGTATATCTAACATCAGTTACAGAAAACTATGGAACAATAAGCTTAAATGGTCCAAATTCAAAAAAATTGATGCAAAAATTAGTTCCAGATTTTGATTTTTCTAAAGAAAATTTTCCTCATATGAGTTTTAGAAATATTCATATTAATGGAATAAAGTGTAGAGTCATGCGCATAAGCTTTACAGGGGAAATGTGTTATGAAATAAATGTTCCATCTGGCTATGCTAAGAATCTTTGGGAACTTTGTATAGATAAAGGTAAAGAATTTAATATTACTCCATATGGAACTGAAGCAATGCATGTACTTCGTGCTGAAAAAGGATTTATTATTGTTGGTCAAGAAACAGATGGATCAGTGACACCAATAGATCTAGATATGGATTGGATAGTTAGTAAAAAGAAATATGATTTTATTGGTAAAAGGGCATTATATAGAAGTGATACTATTAAAAAAGATAGGAAACAATTGGTTGGATTAAAAACTAAAGATCCAAATAAAGTTCTTGAAGAAGGATCACAATTGGTTGAAGAAATAACTGCCCTACCTATGAAAATGGTTGGTCACGTGACCTCTAGTTACTATTCACCAAATTTAAAAAGTTCTTTTGCTTTAGCTTTAATAAAAGGTGGTCTTGAAAAAAAAGGAAGTGTTTTAATTGCTCCAATGAAAAATGAAAATATTGAGGTAGAAATAACTAGTCCAATATTTATTGATCCTGAGAATCAAAGGGTTAATCAATGAGTTTAACTTATAGTAATGTGTTGAATATAAATAAAAAAAATTACAATGGAGTAACAATAGAAGAAAGAGCTTTTTCAGGTAAAATAAATATACGAGGTAAAAGTTCAGATAAAGAATTTATGAAAAATATAGGCTCAGTATTAAACCTGGTTTTACCAATTGAGCCAAATGTAAGAATTTTTAATAATAATATTAGTATTATGTGGCTTGGTCCTAATGAGTGGTTAGTTGAAACACCAAAAAATGAGAAAGATGAAATTATTTCTCTTTTAGAATCTAATCTCAATCCAGAAAAAACAGCAATAACTGATGTTTCATTTAATAAAACTGTTTTACGGCTTGAAGGGGAAAAGGTTTTTATTTTACTTTCTAAATTTCTTGTAGCCAACTTAGAAAAAATTTTGGAAACTAATTTTTCTGTAGCCCAAACTATATTTATAAAAATTCCAGTACTTTTTATTAGAAATAATAATGATAAAGAAGAGACTTCACTAGATTTACATTTAAACAGATCACATGCAAAATATGTTTATGATTTATTAGTTGATGGTAGTAAAAATCTTAATATTTAATTTATTTTTTATCTTAATCTCTTTAAGCACAGTATCATCTGGTAAAACTATATTTGGAAAAGCAAAAGTAATTGATGGTGATACTATACATATTAACAAAAATAAAATAAGACTGCATGCTATTGATGCACCTGAAACAAATCAAACATGTAATAAAAATAGCAAAGTCTGGAATTGTGGTGTGGAATCAACAAAATTCTTAAAAGAATTAATTGGTAATAATAAAATTGAATGCATAACACAAGGCAAGGATCAATATAATAGATTTATTGGAGTCTGCTATAAAGATAATTTAGATTTAAATAGTGAAATGGTTCTGAATGGATGGGCGATAGCTTATCGTTATTATTCAAAAGATTATGTTGAAGAAGAAGAAGAAGCAAAACAAGAAAAAAAAGGTATATGGATTGGGGATTTTGAAGAGCCATATTTATTCAGAAAGAAAAATAAATAATCAACCATGATGTTGGGAATCTTTTAAATAAATTAAATCTTCTATTTCTTTATCTTTATTTTTAATTATTTTTTTTAGCTCATTTAATTCATTTTCAAAACTACGATTTTTTTGTTCGATTTGTCTAAGTTCTGATTTTAGTATTGAATTTTCAATATTTACTTCTTTCATATCTTCAGTTGATACAGAACTTTCTAATTCTATTTGTAATTTTTTAACAAGATCTTCGTATTTTAACAATTGTTGATTTAATTCAGTTATTTTATTTTCAAGTGTGTTAAGTTTCTCGATACTTTCCGAATTATTTTCAAATGTATTATTTTCTAGATCTGATATGTTGTTTATAGATTGTTCATAATCATTCTTAATTATATCTAATGATTCATTTAAATTGCTTATTTCTTCACGTAAATTTTTTATTTGATCATCTCTAAATTTTAATCGCTGATCTTTTTGAAATATCTCAAGTTTAAGTTCTTGTATTTCAGATCGTAAACTTGTTTCATCAACGACACTACTAGGAATGATTTCAATAGGTGGTTCAATTTGATCAGTAGAAAAATCTAAAGAAGGTAAATAGAAAAAAATACCAAAGATAGCTATAGTTGAAATGACTAGTAAGATTCTGTTTCTTCTTCTTCTTCTTGCTTGTAAACCAACAAAACCTACCATACGAACTCTATAAAACGGTAAGTGTAAAAAATAAATATTTAATTATTAATTTTCGGATCTAAAGAATATGTGGTTAACCTTAAGTACTGAGTAATTTTTTTGATATCTCCAATTTTTGCAAGGATTTCGTAAGGTATAAGTGAACCAAAGTACATATGGATATCATCACCTATCTTTCTTTTCAGTTCATACATACATAAAGAGTATCTAAATGTTTGTCCGATTTTATTAGCAATGTGGTAAAGTTGACTATTCTGACCGTCAAAAAAAATTGGTAACACAGGGCTTTTAGTTTTAAGAACTAGTTTTGATACCCATTGTTTCCACTCACCATCATCAGCTTTTGTATTTTTTTTTAAGTTATGTTTAGTTGCTATCGTCCCAGAAGGGAAAAGAACTAGAACACCTTCATTATGCAAAACTTTTTCAGCTTCTTTACGTGTATTAATGTTAGTTATTAGAGCTTCTCTATTTTCATTAAAATCAATTGGTAATATTTTGTCTTTTACTGCCTCTGCTTGCCTTAAGACTTTATGTGTAACCATTTTATAATCTTGTCTTACTTTTGAAATTGCTGAACATATAGATACACCATCAGCAACTCCAAAAGCATGATTTGCTATAACAATTAATTTTCCTTTTTTTGGAATGTAACTACCTTCCTGAAAATTAGTTATTAAAGTAAAATTTAATTTATCTACTGCATCATCCCAAAAAAGCTCAGGAGGTCTATTTTCAGATAAATATTCATCATATAATTTTTTTAATTTTAATTTTCCTGTAAATAATTCAGTAATCTTAATAAATATTTGGCCTATAAAATTTATTTCCGCTGTTGCAAAAGTAAATACAATTTTATTTTTCATAATGAAAATAAATCAATTTAAATAAAATAAGTATTTTTCAAATATATTACATATTTGCATAATTTGGCCCCCCACTACCTTCAGGTACAACCCAATTTATGTTTTGTGATGGCTCTTTAATATCGCATGTTTTACAATGAATACAGTTTTGTGCATTAATTACAAATTTAGGATTTTGAATATCTGTCTTATCAATCTCATATACACCAGCGGGACAATATCTTTGAGATGGCTCATCATAAGCATTTAAAGTAAATTTTATTGGTAATTCCTTATCCTTTAATTGTAAATGTACTGGCTGATCAGCTTCATGGTTAGTTCCAGTCAAATAAACAGAACTAGTTTTATCAAAAGTAAATATTCCATCATATTTTGGATAATCTATTTTTTTTGAATCTTTTGCTAATTGTAAAGCTTCATGATCAGCATGTTTGTGTTTTAGTGTAAAAGGAAGCTTGCCTCTAAATATTATTTGATCAATTCCTGTAAATATTATTGCAGGTATTAGTCCCCAATTAAAACTAGGTTTTACATTCCTTGCAGCAAACAATTCTTTATAAAGCCATGAACGTTTAAATTTATCTTCATATGCTGCAAGAGGTACAGATTTACTTAAATAATCATTAATTGTTTCAGCAGCTATAATTCCACTTTTCATTGCAGTATGTGAACCTTTAATCTTTGGCATATTTAAGGTGCCTGCATCGCATCCAACTAGTAATCCACCCGGCATATACATTTTAGGTAAACTTTGAATACCACCTTCAATAAGTGCCCTTGCTCCATAAGCTATACGTTTTCCATTAGTGAGAATTCTCCTAATTGCTGGGTGAGTTTTAAATTTTTGAAATTCATCATAAGGTGATAAATAAGGATTTTTATAGTCAAGACCGATTACGTATCCTAAAAATATTTGTTTATTTTCAGCATGATAACAAAAACTTCCACCATAAGTTACATTATCTAATGGCCATCCCGCAGTATGCATGACAAGACCTTCTTCATGCTGACTTTCATCTATTTCCCAAATTTCTTTAAACCCAATTCCGTATTGTTGTGGTGACTTATCTTTCGATAAGTTATATTTTCTAATTAATTCTTTACCTAAATGACCTCTGCAACCCTCAGCAAATACTGTTACTTTAGCGTTAATATTTATTCCTGGTTCAAAACTATCTTTTTTGTTACCGTCTTTATCAATACCCATATCACCAGTTTGAACACCAATTACATGATTTTCATCTGAATATAATATTTTAGATGCCGCAAACCCTGGAAAAATTTCTACCCCTAAACTTTCAGCCTCACTTGCGAGCCATCTACATAAATTTGCAAGACTAATGATATAATTATTATGATTTTTTTGAACACTAGGAAGAAGCCATGTAGGCCAATTTAACGAGCCTTTCTTAGATAAGAATAAAAACTTTTCTTTTGTTACTTTAGTTTTAATTGGTGAGTCTTTACTTCTCCAATCAGGTATTAATTCATCGAGTGCTCTTGTTTCAAAGACATTACCACTTAAAATATGGGCCCCTACCTCTGATCCCTTTTCCAAAACACAAACATTAATTTCTGGGTTCAGTTGTTTTAGTTTAATTGCAGTTGAAAGGCCTGATGGACCAGCACCCACAACCACAACATCATAGTCCATTGACTCGCGTTCTACTTCCATTTTATTTATTGTAATAAATTAATTTATTGTTGAATAGTATTTAATTTATCTAGTTCAGAAGATAATTGAGGCAATGCTTCAAATAAGTCAGCATTTAATCCATAATCAGCAACGTTAAATATTGGTGCTTCTTCATCTTTATTAATTGCAACAATAACCTTACTTTCTTTCATACCAGCTAAGTGCTGTATTGCACCTGAAATACCTACTGCAATATATAAGTCAGGAACTACTACTTTACCAGTTTGCCCTACTTGATAATCATTTGAAACGTAACCAGCATCTACAGCAGCCCGAGAAGCACCAACTGCAGCATTAAGCTTATCAGCTATTTCATTTAAAAGTTTAAAATTTTCAGCACTTTGTAAACCTCTACCACCAGATATTACCACACGAGCAGAGCTTAACTCAGGTCTTTCAGATTGAGATTCTTCTCTATCTATAAATTCAACATTGCCAGTTTCATTATTAAAAGAAATATTTTCAATTTCTTCTTTTCCACCACTTGTTTCTACAGGATCAAATGATGTTGGTCGTATTGTTACTACTTTAATTTTATCATTAGATTTAACTGTAGCAATTGCATTTCCTGCATAAATTGGTCTCATAAATGTATCTGGACCTAATATTTTAATAACATCACTTACTTGAGCAATGTCTAATTTAACAGCAATTCTAGGAAAAATATTTTTTCCAAATGTTGTTGCAGGTCCCATAATGTGAGAATAATTACTGGCTAAAGAAACGACTAAAGGTTCAATATTTTCAGCAATTGGATTTTTAAGTTTTTCATTATCAACTAAATAAACTTTTGAAACTTTTTCAAATTTAGAAATATATTTAGCCAGGTCTTCGCATTCATAACCTGTTACTAGTACGTGAATATCTTGATTAATTTCAGAAGCTGCAGATATTGTATTTAAAGTTGATGATTTTATATCTGTGTTATTGTGTTCTGCTAATACTAATATTGTCATATTACTTTTGCCTCATGTTTTAGTTTTTGAACCAATTCAGAAACATCATTTACCATAATTCCTTTTTGTCTAACAGGCGGTTCTTCTACTTTTAATTGTTCAATTCTTGACTCAATATTAATTCCTAGCTCTGAAGCTTCTTTTGTATCAATTGGCTTCTTCTTTGCTTTCATTATATTTGGCAATGAAGCGTACCTAGGTTCATTAAGTCTAAGGTCACATGATGCTACAAATGGTATTGAAACTTTAATTCTCTCTAAACCTTCATCTATTTCTCTAGTAACGATAGCAGTTTGCCCATCAATTTCAATTTTAGATGCAAATGTAGCCTGAGGCCAGTTAAGTAAAGCAGAAGTCATTTGACCAGTTTGATTAGAGTCATCATCTATTGCTTGTTTTCCCATTAAAATAATTGATGGTTTTTCTTCTTCAACAACTTTAGAAATTATTTTAGAAATAGCTAGAGGCTCTAAATCATTATCTGTTTTAATATGTATACCTCTATCAGCACCCATTGCTAATGCAGTTCGGATAGTTTCTTGAGCCTTATCATTACCTATAGAAAGAATTATAATCTCGTCTGCTTTACCAGCTTCTTTAATTCGTAGAGCTTCTTCTACTGCATTTTCATCAGGAGGATTCATGGACATTTTTACATTATCTTTTTCAACCCCAGAACCGTCAGCTTTAACCCTGATTTGAACATTATAATCTATGACTCTTTTTACTGTGACAAGCAACTTCATATTATTGTTTTAATTTTTCATTTTTAGGATCATAAGGACTATCCTCTATAACAGTTACATTGTATTTTTTATCTAATATATCCATTTCTAATTTTTGACCAATGTCAGCAAATTTAGGATCTATCATACCAATAGCTAATGATTTTTTCACCCTAAAACCATAGTTACCTCCTGTCGCACGGCCAATAACCTTTCCATTATTATAAATAGGATTATTACCCAAAGCATCTGCATCTTCAACATCATGAACTTCTAAAGTTACCATCTTGTTTTTAAAACCATTTTGCTGCCATTTAACAAGAGAGTCTCTTCCAATAAAATTACCTTTGTTTAAATGTACAAATCTATCTAACCCAGACTCAAAAGCTGCATATTCTATAGACATTTCGGTACCAACCAATTTATATGTTTTTTCAACACGCAAGCTTTCCATCGCTCTTATTCCAAATGGTTTAAGTCCATAATCTTTTCCTGCTTCCATTAATTGATCAAAAATATGGTTCTGATATTCAATTGGATGATGTAATTCCCATCCAAGTTCTCCAACAAAATTCATACGCATTGCAATACTAGGAGCTAAACCAACATTGATTTTTTTTGCTGATAACCATGGAAAATTTTCATTAGATAAATTAGTCTTTGTAATTTTAGAAAGAATATCTCTTGATTTTGGTCCTGCTAAAACAAGCACGCCCATACTATTTGTTAGGTTTTCGTATGTGACTGATCCATCTTCAGGTATCCATTTATGTATCCAGTCATGATCTAATCGCTGAAATGCACCTGCTGAAACTAAATAAAAAGAATTTTCTTTTTCTTTTGCAATAGTGAATTCTGAATGAACTCCCCCAGCTGTGTTTAGCGCATGACAAAGATTAACTCTTCCAATTTTTTTAGGAATTTTATTTGCAACCAAATAATCTAGAAATTCTTCAGCACCAGGTCCTGAAATTCTACATTTAGCAAAAGCAGTCATATCTAGAAGACCAGCATTGTCTTTAACATTGATGCATTCGTTGCCAACATGATTAAACCATTTTGATCTTCTAAAAGACCAATCATCTTTTTGTAATTCCTTTGAAGGGGCAAACCAATTGGCCCGCTCCCAACCAAATTTATGACCGAAAACTGCACCAAGATTTTTTAATCTATCATAGCAGGGAGCTTGTCTTAAAGGGCGTCCTTCTTCTCTCTCTTCATCAGGATAGTGTATTGTAAACACATTTGCGTATGCTTCTTCATTCTTTTTTATTAAATACGCTTCAGTTGCATAATCACCAAATCTTCTTGGATCGACACCTAACATATCAATTGTAGGCTCACCATCTACTATCCACTCTGCAATTTGCCATCCTGCGCCGCCTGCAGCTGTGATGCCAAAGCTATGGCCTTCGTTTAACCAGAAATTTTTAAGTCCCCAAGCTGGACCAACAATTGGACTTCCATCAGGGGTATAACAAATAGCTCCATTATAAACTTTCTTTACACCAACCTCTCCAAAGATAGGAACACGGTGTATAGCGGATTCAATATGAGGTTCAATACGTTCTAAATCTTCTTGAAATAATTCAAATTCTGATTCTTTATCTGGTCCATCAACGTAGCAAACAGGTGCACCTTTTTCATAAGGTCCAAGAATCAATCCTCCTCTTTCTTCACGCATATACCATGAACTATCAGAATCTCTTAAAACTCCCATTTCAGAAAGACCTTGCTCTTTTCTTTTCAAAATTTCCGGGTGATCATCAGTAACAATATATTGATGTTCTACTGGTATTACAGGAACATCAAGTCCAACCATTTTTCCTGTTTGTCTTGCAAAATTTCCACTGCAGGAAACTACATGCTCACATTCAATTGATCCTTTATCAGTTTCTACTTCCCACAGATCATTTTTATTTTTTGTAATACCGATTACAGATGTATTTCTGTAAATTTCTGCCCCTTTATCTCTAGCGCCTTTGGCAAGTGCTTGTGTCAAATCTGCTGGCTGAATATATCCATCCTCTGGATGTTGTATTGCTCCTACTAATCCATCAGTATTGCAAAGCGGCCAAATTTCTTTTACTTGTTCTGGAGTCAAGAATTTAACATCAACACCTATAGTTTTAGCTACACCTGAATATTGATAATATTCATCCATTCGATCTTGTGTGGTTGCAAGACGAATATTAGAAACAACACTAAAACCAACTTTTTGCCCTGTCTCTTCTTCAAGAGTTTTGTATAGTTTAACTGCATATTTGTGTAATTGTCCTACAGAATAACTCATATTGAATAATGGAAGTAATCCTGCAGCATGCCAAGTTGAACCAGAAGTTAACTCTTTTCTTTCAACTAGAACAACATCCGACCAACCTTTTTTAGCTAAATGATAGAGCGTACTTACACCTACAGCACCTCCACCTATTACAACAACCTTTGACTTTGATTTCATTATTACTATTTATTACTGTACTTCATTAATCATAATAAATAGGGTGGGTCAATCATGAGATACTTCAAACATTTATATTTTTTGATAATTATAATTGCGTTAAGTTGTCTTCCACTCAAAGCAGAGGTAACTGTAAAAGAGCTCTTTTTTGATGAATCAAAACCTTTTCATTTAAAAATAATCGATGTAATTCCTGAACAAGGTATTCTTCAAATAGGTAATGATGATGCTAAAAATACTATAATTGAATTTATGGACTATTTTTGCGGATACTGCAAAAAAGTACACGTTGAATTACTTCAAATAGCAAGTGAAAGAAATGATACTAGAATTATATTTTTACAGCATCCAGTTTTAAGTGAATCTTCTAAATTGCTTGCTAACATGGTTGTTGCTGCCAATATGCAAAATAAGGGCATTGAACTTCACAATGCATTATTTGGAGTCGAAGGAAATTTGAATAATGCCAAATTAAAACAAATAATTGAAGAACTTGAAATTAATAACGCAAAATTGAATATAGATATGTCAAAAGATGAAGTTAGAAATATTGTTAATCTTAGTTCTTTTTTAGCTAATGGTTCTGGGGCTAGAGGAACACCTACTTTTTTTGTTAATGAAGAACTTGTTGTTGGATATATCTCTATAGATAGAATGAAAGCTTTATTAGAATAAAGAAGCTCCATTATTAAATAGAGCTTCTTATTGAAATTATTTATCTACTACTTCTCTTGTGTTTGCGTTATGTGATTCAGTAAATGGAATTGGAACAACTTCTGCATCTACTGGTACACCAGGTGAATCAGAATATTGATCAGGTAGATGAACTTTAAATTTACGACCATAATTTCCCATAGGAAATCCATTTTTATTTAGAGTCCCATCAAAAGGAACATAACCCATAGCAATGTTTCTTCCTTGCTCAGGATGATACCAAGGAGATGTAATGAATCCACAAGGTTCTTTGCCATCTTCTGAAACAAGCCAAAAATCAGGAGCATATTCTTCGATAGGTTTTCCACCTAAGCTTAATCCAACTAACTGAAGCTTATATGGTTTTTTTCCATCTTTTAAATCTGCCTTCATCTTTTCAAGAACAGTCTTACCAACATAATCAGAAGTTTTATTCCACTCACCTTTACCAGATAGAGATACTTGATAACCTAAATTACATTGAAAAGGATTATGCTGATTATCCATGTCTTGACCCCAAGATAGAATTCCTGCTTGGATTCTTCGATGATGAGCCGGAGCTATAACCATAAGATTATGTTTTTTTCCTGCTTCTAAAACAGCATTCCACATATCATCAGCATACTTAGTAGAATCATATAAATAAATTTCAAATCCAGCTTCTCCAGAGAAACCTGTTTGAGAAATTATACAATCTCTTCCACCTACTTTCGCAGCAGCAAGTCCGTAGAATGGCATTTCGTCAACTTTGACTTGGTCGCCTATTAAATCATTCATTAAAGCATGTGCTTTAGGGCCTTGTATTTGAACTGGGCTTACATCAATTTCATCAATATTAACATTAAATCTATTATCATGGTTCACACCTTGTAGATAAAGACCAATATCTGAGTCGGATAATGAAAACCAAAACTCATCTTTTGAAATTCTTAGTAGAATTGGATCATTTAAAACACCGCCATATTGATTACAAAGAATAACATATCTTCCTCTCATTGGAGATATTTTAGTAGCATCTCTGGTTATGACATAATCAACAAATGCCTCAGCATCTGGACCTTTAACCTGAATTTGTCTTTCGACAGCAACATTCCACATAGTAACATGGTTTTTAATTGCCTCATACTCAACCATTGCTCCACCATCTTCAGGCTTTACGTAACCTCTTGGATGATAAATTCTATTATAAACTGTTGCTCTCCAACATCCCGCCTCCATTGACAAATGCCAATAAGGTGATTTTCTCACTCTGGTTGAAATAAGCATTTGGACTGGTGTAGGACCACTTTGTCTTAAATTGTAGGGAACCTTTCTGTCCGATTGATCCACCGACGTAGAATGTTTAATCATTATAAACTCCTTAAATAAATATGCTATTTCTGTATTTAATCTTTAAATACTCTGCAATGATAAAATGTATGTGATGTAAAAAAAATGGTGGACCTTAATTAGGTCAAAATTTCGTCTTAGTTTTGACAGCAAATTTTGATATTTGCACTATATGAAATTTAAATTATTACTACCTATTTTCTCTTTACTAATTTTTTTAGGCGGTTGTTCAGCTAGTTATAAACAACTCTCTAAAATGGAAAATATAGAACCAAAAAACTTTCAAGAACACTTACTATCCGAATACAAAAAAAGAGCTAGTTTCGAGGCAGAAGAAATGCACGATTGGAATTCTGCGAAATTATATTCTGAAAAAGCTCTCAAAAGTTTAGAAACTGATGAAATATATCCAGAAGAAATTTCATATTGGAAAATTCCAGAAGAAAATATTAATGAAATAAAAATTGCATATGACAACCTTATGACAATTTATAAAGATGCTAAAAATATTGATCCTTTTAATTTAGCAAGAGCTATTTCGTCGTTAGATTGCTGGTCAGAGCAACAGGAAGAAAATTGGCAAACATGGGATATTAATAGTTGCAAGAATGATTTCTTAAAAGCCATGCATAATATTTATGTAAAAATATCTACTCAGGAAAATGAGCAAGAAACTTCAAGTAACAAAAATAAAAATTTAGAAAATGAAACAAAAGATGAAGTAACAGTTGTGACTAAAAATGAAAATAAAGAATTAATGCAAATAATTTATTTTGACTTTGATCAATTTAATTTATCTGAAGTTAGTAAAGATAAAATAAAAAAATTTTTAAATAATTATGGAAATATTATTAACGAGTATCTTGTCGTTGGACATACTGATACCAAAGGAACAAATAAATATAATTTATCATTATCAATCAAAAGAGCAGAGGTTGTAAAAGAAATTTTAATTAATTATGGAATCAATCAACATAGTATTAAGATTTTAGGCAAAGGTGAGGAATCTTTAGCTGTAGATACTCCAGATGACACCAAACAACCCGTAAATAGAAGAGTGGAAATAAAAAAAACAAATTAACTTTTTTTTATAATTAATTTGGTATATTGACATTTTCAATGTATTCAAAAACTACTAAAAAAATAAATATTACCGTCAAGCCTTATTATCTTGAAGATCAATCTGAGCCTGAAGACCAGCATTATGTATGGGCGTATAAAGTGACAATTGATAACCAAGGTAATGAAAAAGTACAACTGGTAAACAGACATTGGAAGATTATTGATGCTAATGGTGCTCTTCAAGAAGTACGAGGTAAAGGTGTAGTAGGCGAACAGCCTATATTAAATCCGGGTGAGAAGTTTGAATACACCAGTGGAACACCACTAGCCACTTCTTCAGGGTTCATGGAAGGAACATATGAAATGCAAAATGATGACGGAAATACTTTTGATGTTCAAATACCTCAGTTTTCATTAGATACACCATTTGAAAATAATAAATTAAATTAATTCACAAAAACTATGAGAGACTTTAGGTCAATTCTTAACATAATTGGAATACTAATATGTATTGAAGCACTAGCAATGCTTATCCCAATGTTTTTTGATCTTTATTATGGTAATTATGATTGGCTACAATTCTTTTATTCGAGTTTAATCACTTTCTTTATCGGTATAATTTTATATTTTTCATTTAGAAAAAAAAATATTAAACTTGAAATCAGACAGGCATTTTTATTAACAATTTCATCTTGGTTAGTAATTTCACTATTTGGAGCAATACCATTTGTTTATTCTTCTTCTTCGCTAAGTTATACAGATGCTTTTTTTGAGTCTGTTAGTGGTATCACTACAACTGGAGCAACAGTAATTAATAACTTAGAAAACTTATCTGAAGGAATATTAATTTGGAGATCTCTTCTTCAATGGTTTGGAGGTATAGGAATTATAGTTCTTGCAATGGCTATATTACCGACGTTACAAATTGGTGGGATGCAGTTGCTACACATGGAACATGATGATCCTTATGAAAAAACAATTCCTAAGGTTAATCGATTTGTTATAGAATTGTTTGTTTTGTACATTTTCTTATCAATTATTTGTGCTGTTTTATATTTTGTTAATGGAATGAAAGGTTTTGATTCAATTATTCATGCGATGACTACGATTTCAACTGGTGGATTTTCTAATTATGATGAATCATTTTCACATTTTAATTCATTTCAAATAGAAGCTATAAGTGTAATTTTTATGTTGGTAGGAAGTTTACCATTTGTCTTGTATTTACAATTTTTACATAATCAAAAAAAATTAATTTTTAAAGATGATCAAATAAAATTATTCTTTCTAATTTTGTTTTTAATTATTTTGTTAACATCTATTTGGCTAACTACTAATAAATCTATAGATGTAATTTCTGCTTTTAGAATTGCTTTATTCAATATTACTTCAATTTTAACTGGGACTGGTTATACTAGTAGTAACTTTTCCAATTGGGGAAGCTTTGGCATTGTAATAATGATGATTATTATGTTTGTTGGAGGATGTGCAGGATCTACTACTGGTGGAATTAAAATATTTCGATTACAAATTTTGTTTAGAGGTGCAATTACACAAGTTAGAAAATTAACTCAGCCTCATGCAGTTTTGGTTATGCGATTTAATGGTAAAACAGTGAATGAAAATACTTATAACTCAATAATGGGCTTTTTCTTCATGTATATATTCTTATTTATTTTGTCAGCAGTAAGTTTAAGTTTATTCAATTTAGATTTTCTTACAGCATTTTCAGCAGCAGCTTCTGCAATATCAAATGTTGGCCCTGGTTTAGGTGAAATAATTGGACCTAATGGAAATTATTTTTCATTAGATAATGGTGCAAAATGGATATTATCTCTTACAATGATTATTGGAAGACTAGAAATTTTTACAGTATTAGTTTTATTATCAATGAATTTTTGGAGAAGCTAAATACTTAAATAATTTCCCATATAAGTTGATAATTGGTTTTTTGTTTCATAGATATAATCATTCAAGGCTAGAAATAATAAGTCATTAACAATTATTTCAGTTTCATTTAAAGAAATATATTTTTGAGATGTTGTAGATCTTGAGCTTTCTACAGTTGCATTAGCTTTTAAGAAGCCGCTATTATCATAAAGTTCATACTCAACTAAAAAAAATAATTCATATTTAAATATTGTTTTTTCTTCATATTTTTTAGCATTTATATTTTCAACTTCATTTTTTATTATAGATGCATCTAAAATATTTATTACTAATTTATTTTCATTGCCCAATTTTATAATATTTTCATTATTCCATTTAATCATTAATTCAATTGGTGGATTCTGAATTTGATCCTCAATATTATTTTTAGTAAAGACTGGATTATACTTTGTATTAATCTCTATTTCTTTTGTATTTATTGAAATTTTTTCAAAATTAGAAATATCAATTTCAATAGGTTTTAATATTTCAATTGGTTGACAAGATATAACGAAAAATAAAATTACAATTAAACTATTTTTTAAGTACATATATTAATATAGCTTGTTGAATATACATTCTATTTTTTGCTTGCATTAGTACTACAGAATTTTTACCATCCAAAACATCGGATGTTACTTCTTGTCCTCTTTTAGCAGGTAAACAATGCATAAAAATTACATTTTTTGAAGCTTTACTTATAATTTTTTCATTCACAGTAAAATTTTTAAAATATTTCTTCTTATTATTACCTTTTTCACCCATAGAAATCCAAACATCAGTCATTATGCAATTTGATTTCGTTGTACCTTCAATTGGGTCAGAATAATGTCTCAAATTTTTATTTTCAAACTTTGAAAATTCATTTTTATAATATTTAAATATTTGATTGGGTACAACAATATTAAGTTTAAAGTTATAAATATTTTGCAAATGAATTAATGAACGCAAAACATTATTGTAATCACCAACCCAAGCAATACTTACATTTTTATACTTATTAAACTTCTCTTGTATAGTTAAAAAATCTCCCAGTATTTGACAGGGATGACTATATTCAGTCAGGCCATTGATTATCGGAAGAATATTTTCTTTACTTAAATTTACTATTTGTGTGTGATTATTATTTCTTATCATTAGACAATCAATATATTGATTTAATACATTAAGAACATCTTCGGCTTTTTCTCTTTTATTATCAAAGCCAATATCTTTACTTTGTAGCTCTAAAACGGAACCTCCTAACTTTTGCATTCCTACATTGAAGCTTAATCTAGTTCTAAGTGACTGCTTTTCAAAAATTAAACCTAGAGTTTTATCCTTACAAGATGAAGAATATTTTTTTGGATTTTTTTTTATTTTTTTTGCAAGTAAAATTATTTCATCAATTTCCTTTTTTTTAAAATTATTAATATCAATAAAATGTTTCATTAAGATAGTTCTTTTATACTCTTTTTAATTATTGTAATTGATTTATCAATCTCTTTATAAGATACAATAAGTGGTGGAGCTAATCTTACTGTATTATCTGCAGCAGGTACATTAAGTAATTTATTTTTTTTAAGTTGTTCAGAGAAATCTATATTGCTAATATTTGTTTTAATGCCCAATAAAAGTCCTGCACCTCTAACCTCTGAAATAATATTAGAAGAATTCTCTAATTTTTTTAAATTTTTCCAAAAATATCTAGCCGTTTTATCAACTTTAGAAAGAAATGTTTTATTTGAGATAATTTTTAAAACTTCTAAACCTACACTCATGGCTAACGGATTACCACCATAGGTTGATCCATGACTACCTTTAGTCATTGCAACACATGCTTTGGTTGTTGACATACAGGCTCCAAGCGGAAAACCCGACCCAATCCCTTTTGCTACAGACATAATATCAGGTTTTATTTTAGCCCATTCATGTGAAAATAATTTACCAGATCTGCCAAATCCACACTGAACTTCATCAAAAAAAAGTAAGATGTTATTTTCATCACAAATTTTCCTTAATAATTTTAAAAAACTTAGACTCGCAGGGCGAATACCTCCTTCTCCCTGAATTGGTTCTATAATAATACCAGCTGTTTTTTTATTTATTGAAGATATTAATTTTTTTTTATTATTAAATTCAATTTGTTTAAAGCCTTTAAGCATAGGGCCAAAGCCATTAGAGTATTTTTTGTTTTTTTGTGCTGAAAGTGCCCCATAAGTTCTTCCATGAAAAGCACCATCAAAAGTAATAATCTCTGTTTTTTTGGTCTTGTGATATGAATGATATCCTCTTATTATTTTAATTCCACATTCAATAGATTCAGCTCCTGAATTAGTAAAAAAGACTTTTTCTGCAAAAGAATTTTTACAAAGTAATTTTGCAAATTGTTCTTGTTTTTTAATTCTATATAAGTTTGAAACATGCCAAAGTTGTTTTGATTGCCTATTAAGTGCCTCTATAAGCTTAGGATGACAATGACCAAGAGAATTTACAGCTATTCCACTTGCAAAATCTAAATATTTTGTATTTTGACTCGAGTATAAATAACATCCTTTGCCTTTTGCAAATTCAAGAGATTTGTTCCCATAAGTTGGCATTACGTTTGATAAAAGTTTACTAACCATATTTAAAATTTAATTTTATATCCTTTGTGAAACATAAAATAGCATAATAAAATTAATATAATATTAATAATTATTAAGAAGATTGATCCTTGTATTAATGAGCTATCAGAAATACCCGTAAAAGCATATCTGAAACCATCAATATTATAGAAGAATGGATTGAATGAGGAAACTGTCTGCCAAAACTCTGGAAGTCTCGAAATTGAATAAAATGTTCCTGACAAAAAAGTAAGAGGTAAAACTATAAAATTAGTTATACCTTGTTGTTGATCCCATTTGTCTGCCCATATTCCAACAATTGTTCCCAAAGTTCCCATCATTGTACACCCCATTAATGTAAAAAATATTAAAGCAATGTAAGAATGAACGGTTAAAGGAACAAACATCATAACCCCCAAAGTAGTAACTATACCGCAAACAATACCTCTACAAACAGAGCCAATAATAAAACCAAATGCTAGTTCAGCATTATTTAGTGGAGCCATTAATATGTCTACAATATTTCCTTGAAATTTTGATTGACCAATACTTGATGCGGAATTAGCGAAAGCGTTTTGCAACATAGTCATCATTATTAGACCGGGTGCAATGAAATAAGGGAGATCAATCCCATTTATAGAATTTACAGATCTACCTAGAGCTAAACTAAAAACTGCTAAAAATAATAAAGAGCTAATAGCTGGTCCAATCACAGTTTGTATTCCAACTTTTAAGAACCTAAAGACTTCTTTTTTTACTAATGTAAGAAAACAAAGATAATTATAGTAAATCATATTAGGAGTTTTCTTTTAATATATTTAAATTATTTGTATATTAATTTAGTGGACGAAAAAAAACTGTTAAAATATGCCGTTGATTACTTAAGCAAATATGATTCCTCAAAGAATAATTTAGTTAGTGTACTTAAAAGAAAAATTTTAAGATTAAATGTAACAAATTTTGAGAAAAAAAAACTCATTGATATTATTGAGATTATAATTTTAAAATTAGAAAAAAATAAATTTATTGATGATGATAGATATAGCTCAACAAAAATTCTTTCTTTATCAAATTCTGGAAGATCTAAGAATTATATTTTCAATTACTTGATTAAAAAAGGAGTGAGTAAATCTCAAATTCAAAATAATTTAAACTTAATGAAGCAAGATAACGATAATTGGGAATTAGAGTCAGCAAAAATATTTGCTAAAAAAAAGAAATTGTTGGAAAAAAATGAAAGTTATGAAAAAAAATTAGCAAAAATGGCAAGAGCTGGTTTTAGCTATGACATATGTAAGAAAATATTAGGTTAGCTTTCTTTTATATGAATCTTACCTTCTAATAATCTTGCAATTTGTTTGGTTGTTTCAAATCTTTCAAATGAAATTCTAATGATTGCAGTTAACGGTGCCGCGAGAAGAACTCCAATAAAGCCCCAAATCATTCCCCAGAATATTAAGGATAAAATAATTGTAATTGGATGTAATCCAAAACTCTCACCAAATATTTTAGGTTCTACAAAATTTCCTACTATTTGATGAATAATCGTAGGTAAAATTATAATTAATACAACTAATGTTGGGTCGTTGTATTGAAGGAAAGCAATTGGTAATGGAAGTAAAACAGCAATTACAGAACCAATAACTGGAATAAAATTTAAAATAAATGTTAAACTTCCAAAAATGAAAGCTAATTCTAGACCTAAAAACCAATAAATTAATCCTGCTGCAATGCCAGTAAAAGCTGATGTTAAAAATTTAGTAAATATATATTTTTTTACTAATCTAATAATATCATTCCATTCATCTGAAGTATTTTTAGGAGGAGTTCCTAATAATAAAAATAATGTTATAATTATAACTAAGAGAAACTTTGAAATAAAATTTGCACTATTACTTAATATAGTTGCAGCCCAATTAGTAATGGGTAACTCTGCAATTGTATTTCTAATTGTTTCTCTATCAATATCAATTTCAAATTGTTGCAGTTGTATTATG
Organism: uncultured Alphaproteobacteria bacterium; assembly: GCA_902610845.1. Lineage (GTDB taxonomy): Bacteria > Pseudomonadota > Alphaproteobacteria > HIMB59 > CACPNW01. The sequence continues at coordinate 72,314 of CACLXJ010000001.1, forward strand.
ACTGCCTCAATTAAAATGATTACTTTTTGATTATAATCATCTGCAGACTCCAAGAATGTTGTAACAGAAGAAACAATAAAAGGAACTATAATTGAGAATAAAAGTACAATTAAACAAATACTTATAAAAACTGCTATAAATCTGTGTACACGAAGATTTATAGTCTGAAAATCAATTATTGGATCAATCAATATCCTTAAAAGAAGTGCTAAAACAAATGGGACCATTATAGGTTGAGAAAAATTTAAAATAAATGCCACAGCAATACTAGCTAATATAAAAAGAGAGCCAGAAATTACACGATTACTTTCGTTCATTATTTTTTAGTAGATTGAGGATTAAAAATCTCAGTTCTTTCATCAGATAATTTTTCAACATAAAGTGATTGACTCGGAAACGCAAAACCTGCTTTATTCTTTTCAATAATTTCAATTATTTTGACAGCAAGAGTTTCTTTAATTTTTAAAAATTCAGCCCAATCATTCGTAACTGTAAATGTTTGCACTAGCATATCAATAGAACTATCAGAAAAACTATCTATACGAACGTAGAAACTTGCGTTTTGATTTTTTGCAAAGTTATCATCTTTTTCAATTAAGTTTTTTATCTCATCTCTAATATTTTTTAATTGATCAATACTAGTTCTATATTCTAATCCAATAAGCCATCTTATACGTCTATGATGTCTTCTTGTATAATTAGTAACAGATTGCTCAGCAAATTTATAATTTGGAACCATTACGGGTGTTGAGTCAAATCTCCTAACAAGTGTTGATCTAAATCCAATTTGTTCTACAACTCCCTCTACTTCACCAGAAACTAAAATGACATCACCTACAGTAAACCTTTTTTCCATAAGTATCATGATCCCACTTATTAAATTTTTAAATAAATCTTGTGCTCCTAACGCAACTGCTACACCAAATAAACCTAATCCTGCAATTACAGGACCAACTCTTATTCCCCATAATTCTAAAATAGCAACTGAGCCAAGAACTATTACAAGAATTTTTAAACCTTTTAATGTCCAATCAACTAATGGCTTAGAAATCTTTGATTCAAAATTTTTAATTACAAATGAAAATGGAATAATTAGTTGATGTAGTAACCAAAATATAAAAATTGTTATTAGAGATCTATTAATTAAATCAAGAATATCTTGATTATTATCAGTAACATCTAAATATGATGAAGCTATGAAAAAACCAATAACGACAGGAAAAAATTTTAATGGTCCGTCAAGTACTTCAATAACAGCATCATCAATCTGATTGGCAGTTCTGGATACTATTCTTGATAATCGATTAAGAATGAATCTAGCAATCAATCTTCTTAATAAATAAAAAAGTAAGAAAATTATTAAACTAACAATGATATCTGAAGCATTTATGCCAAAAACACCATTATTCCATACATCTAAAAAAAGATTGTTAAAGCTATTGAATGATTCCATAAGCGATATATTTATTACTCATTAACATGAAAATTAAATTTTTACTTACTTTTTTGATTATGTTTAACTTAAAGAATACTTTATTAGCTAATGATACTGTGAATTTATATGACTTTTCATTTGAGGATATAGACGGCAATCAAGTAAATTTAGAAAAATTTTCTGGTAAACCGATTTTGATTGTTAATACTGCATCAAGATGTGGTTTTACACCTCAATATGAAGATCTTCAAAATTTATTTATTAATTATAGAAAAAGTGATTTAACAATTATAGCTACTACCAGTAATTCATTCAATCAAGAATACTCAGATAATGAGGATATCAAAAAAATATGTTTAGTAAATTATGGAGTAGGTTTTGTTACATCTTCCCCAATGAATGTTAAAGGAAGTGATGCTCATCCTATCTTTTCATGGATAGATGAAGAATACAACGTATCACCAAAATGGAATTTTTATAAATATTTATTTAATAGAAATGGTGAATTAGTTAAGTCTTGGTCATCTATGACAAAACCTGATAGCTCTAAAATTACCAATCAAATCGATCTTTTGATTTAAATAAAAAAAAAGGGCAAATAAATTTGCCCTCTTCTATTAAAATTTAATAATCAATTACATCATGCCGCCCATGCCGCCCATGCCACCCATGCCGCCCATGCCGCCCATATCAGGCATCGCAGGAGCTGCAGCTTTATCTTCAGGAGCATCTGCAACCATGGCTTCGGTTGTAATTAATAACCCGGCAACGGAAGCTGCATCTTGAAGAGCTGTTCTCACAACTTTGACAGGATCAATAATTCCAGCATTTACCATATTGGTATATTTGTCATTTTGAGCATCATATCCCATATTATGATCTTTGCTTTCTCTAATTTTTCCAGCAACTACTGCTCCATCAACACCTGCATTTTCTGCAATCTGTCTTAGCGGATGAAAGAGAGCTCTTCTAACAATATCAACACCAATTTTTTGATCATCATTTGAAGTTTTTACTGAATTCAAAGCTTTGGTTGCATATGCTAAAGCAGCACCTCCACCTGAAACAATACCTTCCTCAACAGCAGCACGAGTTGCATGCATAGCATCCTCAACTCTATCTTTTTTTTCTTTTACTTCAACTTCAGTTGCACCACCTACTCTAATTACTGCAACACCTCCAGCAAGCTTAGCAAGTCTTTCTTGAAGTTTTTCTTTATCATAATCAGAAGTTGTTTCTTCAATTTGCGCCCTGATTTGATTACATCTACCTTCGATATCTTTCTTTTTACCAGCACCCTGAACTATTGTAGTATTCTCTTTATCTACAACAAGACGTTTAGCTGTACCGAGCATGTCTAAAGTAACATTTTCTAATTTGATACCAAGATCTTCGCTGATTACTTGTCCACCAGTTAAAATAGCAATGTCTTCTAACATAGCTTTTCTTCTATCTCCAAAACCAGGAGCTTTTACAGCAGCAATTTTTAGTCCACCTCTAAGTTTATTTACAACTAAAGTTGCTAGAGCTTCGCCTTCAATATCTTCTGCAATTATAAGTAATGGTTTTGTTGATTGAACAATTGATTCAAGAAGTGGAAGCATAGGTTGGAGACTTGATAATTTTTTTTCATGCAATAAAACTAAACAATCACTTAGTTCTGTAATCATTTTTTCTGCATTTGTTACAAAATATGGTGATAGATAACCTCTATCAAACATCATACCTTCAACTACATCAAGTTCAGTATCTAAGCTCTTAGCTTCTTCGACGGTAATAACACCTTCTTTACCTACTTTTTGCATCGCACTAGAAATCATTTTACCAACTTCAGAGTCGCCGTTTGAAGCTATAGTTCCAACTTGAGCTACCTCTTTATCAGTCTTGATTACTTTAGATTTTGTTTGTATTTCTTTAACAACTGAATCAACTGCTATATCTACACCTCTTTTTAAATCCATTGGGTTCATTCCAGCTGCAACAGCCTTCATACCCTCAGTAGCAATTGCTTGCGTTAAAACAGTTGCTGTGGTCGTACCATCACCAGCAATATCATTTGTTTTACTTGCAACATCTCTCACCATTTGAGCGCCCATATTTTCGAATTTATCTTTTAATTCGATTTCTTTAGCAACACTCACACCATCTTTAGTAATTCTTGGTGCACCAAAAGATTTGTCCATTACAACATTTCTACCCTTTGGTCCTAATGTAACTTTCACCGCATCAGCTAGCTTGTTAACACCGGACAACATTTTAGCCCTAGCATCTGATCCGAAAAATATATTTTTTGCAGACATTTTATAATCCTCTCTTATGTTTTATTTTTTTTTCTTAGATGAAGTAATAATACCCATAATGTCAGACTCTTTCATAATAAGATAATCTGCACCATTCATTTTTACTTCAGTCCCTGACCATTTACCAAATAATATCTTGTCACCTTTTTTAACATCTAAAGGCACCAATTTACCCATTTCGTCTCTTGCGCCAGAACCTATTTCAAGTACTTCACCTTCCATTGGTTTTTCCTGAGCAGTATCAGGTATAATTATACCTCCTGCAGTCTTTTCATCAGAATCTACTCGTTTTACGAGAACTCTGTCATGTAAAGGTTTAAAATTCATATTTCCTCTTTTGTTAACTAATTGAAATTTAGTGTTTTTTTATTAGCACTCCCATTATAAGAGTGCTAATTATTTAAGCATTATTAAAGCCTATTCAAGAAGAATCCAAAAAAAAATTCGAATTAACTAAAGTTATGATATTTTAAAAAAATGCTGTTTTTTAATGTTTTTTTTAGAACTCTTGGTTTTTTAAGTGCATTAATAATTTTTTTTGTTTTTATTAATATTTTACTTCATTTTTCAAATAATATTCAAAAAAATCAATTTGTAATGACTGATGGCATTGAAAGCTCCAATAATATTTTAGCAAAAATTAATTTAAATGGACCTATTTTTAATAATAATAATAATTTATTGGGAAATAATTTTTATAATTATATAAACCCTGAACAGGTAAAATCTTATTTAGAAGAATTAAAACAATTCAAAATAAAGGTTTTACTTATTAATATAAACTCACCGGGCGGGACTGTTAGTGCTACAGCTGAGTTAGAGAAAATTTTATATGATTTCAAAAAAGAAACAAACACGAAAGTATATTTTTATACAAAAGAAATTTTAGCATCCGGAGGATATTGGGTTGCAACTGCAGCTGATAAGATATTTGCCTCTTATGGATCAATTATAGGTAGTATAGGAGTAAGTGGCCCAAGTTGGTTCTACTATAATACACCATTAAGCCTATCTTCAGGAATCTTTGGCCAGACAATTGAAACTAAGGAAGGAATAGAAGTTTTTAACCAGAATGCTGGAGAAGGTAAAGATTTATTTAATCCATTTAGACGACCTAAAACTGATGAAATCAAACACTTACAAAATATCGTTGATGATGTTTATAATGATTTTGTAACAAAAGTTTCAAAAAGTCGTAAAATTGAAATTTCAAATTTAAAAAATAATATTGGCGCTTTAATTTACAGCAGCAATCAGGCAAAAAATAATTTTTTGATTGACGATATTTTGAATTACGAAGCACTTATCAAATTAATAATTAAGGAAAATGAATTTGAAGATTACAAAATTTATGAAAATAAAGTTAGCAATTCTATTTTAACAAATCTATTGGTTAGGTACAAAGATCAAACTAATAAGTTTTCCTTTGAAAACATTTGTAGAAATTTAGAAACTAATATTAGTGTTGTAATTCCAATTTATTTAAATGATTGTTAATTTAAATTATATCACTTAGTTCCTTAATTTTAACAATTAGATTTTTATAGTAATTACTTTGAGACAAAACATTATTATGAATATATTTTTTAGCTAAAGTAGAATGATTATCAACATCAACTGTATCAGAAACAATTTTATTATGTTTAAGATTATTAATAAGAGATAAATTTAAATATCTGTCTTCAAGAATTTTTTCATTATCTCTAAAAGAAGGTGTAATCTCAAAAATTTCAGTACCAGGTTTGCAAAATATAATATTTGCTAAATTGGATCCATGTGGTGCAATAATTTTTTCAGCATTTGAAAAAATTTCAATTTGCTCTTCAATTTCATATAACTGAGGATTGATAACTTTATATCCTTTTTCTCTTAAAAGACTTATAACATCCCCTTCATTTATAATTTTTCTATAATTTGAATCTTCTCTAGTTACATATATTTTTTTACTTATTTCATTATTAGTTTTTGGATTTATAAATTTTTTTAATATTGTAATTGAATCATTCATATTTAAAAACTGAGGAAAATCAGAGTCAATAAAATGATAAAAATCATCATCTAAAAACACGAATGTAAATTCAATATTTAAAGATTTTAAAATACTTCCAATAAAATTTCTATATTTGTTTGATGAGTTTCTATGAATTGCTAGTTTTAGATTTGTTTTTTTATTAAAGAAAATTCTTGGAAGAAATTGTAGTAAATTTGAATAATAATTATTACCCGCATTTGATCCAAGAACAAAAAGTTCTTCAAAATTTTTTAATGAATTTTTATTGTCAGTAAAATTATCAAAAAATTTTTGCGAGTAAAAATGAGAGGTATTGTTAAGATCTCTTGTAAATAATGATGAGAATGTTTCATCATTCTCAGTTATTGGAAAATAGTAAAACGAATCAGAAAAAAAATTACCCTTAAGTATGTTGCAATTAATTGATAAATTACTAAAATTTGTATTAACAAACAAATTTAATAAACGTTTATCACTTTTTATTTTGTTAGCATTTATATCAGTAATCATTTTATATAGTTAATTAATACAGATTTGAACAAATTTATATAATAACATTTTAATTTTGGCGCGCCTGAGAAGAGTCGAACTCCTAACCTTATGATCCGTAGTCATACGCTCTATCCAATTGAGCTACAGGCGCTTAAAATATTATACACTTTATATAAATCGTATGCTACTTTATAAAAAAATTAGTATGCAAATTATAATAGCATTCATTTCAATTATAATTTTTAGCCAAGTAAGTAATGCAGATATTGGTAAAGAAACTGGTCTAGAAATTCCAAGGTACGTATCTTTAAAATCTAATGATGCAAATATTCGTGTTGGTCCAAGTAAGAATTACCCTATTGAAATTAAGTACATAAAAAAATATTACCCTTTAAAAGTATTAGAAGAGTATGAAGATTGGAGAAAAGTAGAAGATTTTCAGAAAAATTTTGGATGGATTCATAAAAGTTTAATTTCCGGTACTAGAACAGGCATTGTTTTATCAAATGATAATAAAACTATTAAATTATTAAATACTTTGAATGGCTATGTTATTGGAGAGATAGGAAAGGGAAATATTGTTTTTTTAAAAAAATGTAAAATTGATTGGTGTTTACTGTCATCAAAAAATTACAAAGGTTGGATAGATAAAAAATATATTTGGGGTGTTAAAGAAAAAGAAATAATTAATATTAGCTTTTTCCAAAGATTTGATGATTTATATTGGAAAAGTGTTAACTATCTAAAAAAAATTCAAAGAGGGTTTTAAAATTGGCTGGGGCGGTAGGATTCGAACCTACGAATGCCGACTCCAAAAACCGGTGCCTTACCGCTTGGCGACGCCCCAAAATATGATTACTCTCTAGTATTTAGCATAAAATAAGTCAAATTCTTCGAGTGCGACATTACCATAAAAAGGGATAAAAAGCAGAAAAAGTAACAAGTGTTGATTCCAGATTGATTCAAAACAAGGGATTTACATTTTTAAAGCTAAACCTATCTAATTTTTATGCAAAAATTACTTTCTATAGTTTTTTTCTTATCAATTTTTTTACCCATTTCTCAGGTTAATGCCAATAGTGAAAAATTGTATGAGAGACTTGTCACTGATTGGTCTACTATTTTTCCTGATGGGAATAGAAATGCAGCAGGCCCGAGATTCTTTAAATATATTTTAGATCAAAACTTAGAATATAAAGAGTTTATGCAATTTAATAAGTTATACTGTGCTGTTTCGGGTTCTCTGTTACCTCCGGATGCTCAACCAGATGAAATCTTTCTTACCAATATAGAAAACAAAGAAAAAATTTGTGGTCAATATTATAAATGCTGTTGGCCTTGTTTATGTGATGTAATGAAATATGCAGAAACAAAAAAAATAAATATAAATTTTAAAGATCAATCAAGAGATATTTATACAATTGTTATTGATGATCCTTGTAATAAAGATGATTTTCCCGAACTTGTAAATCGAGATTATTTTTGTGAAGGAAATGAATTAAATAAGGAGTATACCTTTTCAGTAGATAATAAACTTGTTATTGGTTTATTACATAATGCAAAAAAATGTGATGCTTACGATTTAGATTATATAAAAAATGATCAAATAACTGGTCCTATGTGTGAGGCTAGAAATAGCATGCCTCTTGAAGAGCTAAATTTTGGTATGGGCGACATTTTTATTAGGTTAGCAAATTGAAACACTTGAAATGAGTAAGTTAATTTTTATTTTTATTATATTGATCTCTAGTATGGCTAAAGCAGAATTTTTTTCTAATATTTCAGATATAATTGAAAATAATAATGATCGATTAAGTTATGGGGTTTCGGTAACTGACTTTGATAAAGATGGAATGTATGAATTTATTGTTGCAGGTTTTGGTTATTCTAATATCGCTCTAAGTTATAAAAATGGAAAACTAATCAATACGATTCAAAACCCATTATTCATTGATGAAGATAGAAATACTATTGGTGTATCGGCTTGTGATATAGATCAAGATGGTTTTGAAGAAATTTACTTCTTAAATACTGATACCTATAGTGGAGAGAAAAAATATTCTGATAGATTACTAGATAATAACAAAAATAATATTTTTGATTATTTTGAGTTAGAAAAAAATTTAGAAAATTTAAATTTGACAGCAGGTAGATCAGTTGTTTGTGTAGACAGAAATGGATCAGGTAAATATGGTATATACGTTGCTAATTATGGAGGTCCTACAAGATTTTATGAAATTGAAGAAAATGAAGTTAAAGATTTAGCACCAATTCTTGGAATTGATCAAATAACTGGAGGAAGAGCTGTAATCTCAGGACATATAGTTTCTGATAATATGGATATATTTGCAGCTAATGAGAGAGGTCCAAATTTTTTATATAAAAATACTAATGGTAATTTTAATGATATTGCGATTGAAAAAAATGTCCAAGATACTTTTCAAAATGGCCGAGGAACAGCATTAACTGATTTTTTATATAGAGGAGAACTTGATATAATAACTAGTAATTGGGAAGGTTATCATCGTATTTTTGTAAAACAAAAAGAATCTTATCTAGATATGTCTTCTTTGGACTTCAGATTACCAAGTAGAATACGAACAGTAATTTCTGCTGATTTTGATAATGATGGTTATGATGAAATTTTTTTAAATAATATAGGTCAGCCAAATAAACTCTTTCGAATTCTAGATGAAGGAAACTTAGAAGAAATTAAATTAAATGAGGCACTTGAAGCACAAGGTCTAGGAACCGGTGCTGCTGTTGCTGATATTGATGGAGATGGAATTTTAGAATTACTTATTTCTCATGGTGAGTCTGGAGCTCAACCACTCAGTCTATTTAAGGCAAATATATCAAATAAAAATTATATTAGAATTAAACCTCTCAACACTTTTGGTGCTCCCGCTAGAGGTGCAACTGTTACTTTACATACAAATTTAAGAAAACATGCCAAGACTATTGATGCTGGATCAGGATATTTATGCCAAATGGAACCAGTAGCTCATTACGGTTTACGTCAAGGTGAAATCATTAAAAAAATAACAATTAAATGGACTAGTGGTACAATTGATAGTTATGAAATTAATGATATAAATACTACTTTTGAATTTAAACAAGGAATATAATTTTAATGTCTGTTACTGAAACATTGAAAAAACCAACTCCACGCTTTCATTGGAAATGTAAACATACATGGAGAAGAAGTGCCAAAAATACACTTTGGTGTTTACTTGGATGCTCAATAGGTGATTTTGGAACTATTTTATATTTTCAATTAAACGCAATTAATTGGCCGACTCTATCAATTATGATTTTGGCAATCATAAACGGACTGATCACAAGTATTATTTTAGAAACAATAATTTTATCAAGACAAATGACGATTAAAATAGCTTTTCAAACAGCTTTAACAATGAGTTTTATTTCTATGCTTGCCATGGAAATTGCAATGAACTCTGTTGATTGGCTAATATTAGGAGAGGCAAAACTGGTATGGTGGATAGTGCCTATAATGCTTTTAGCAGGATTTTTAACACCTTGGCCCTATAATTATTACCGTTTAAAAAAATATAATATCGCCTGCCATTAATTAAATTAATTCACAAACGAATATTGAAATTGGTTTAAACTCACATATTTCATTTGGATGATTAGAATATTACTTACATTATTATTTATAAGTTCCACATCATTTGCCGCTAGTACTAGTTCAGATGATAGTGAAACTAAAATTTCAGCTAGTGAACAAGTTACAAAATTATATGATAAAGCTTACGAATTAGTTTATTATAAGAAATTTGATAAATCTATTAAATTACTTGAAAAAATTGCTAAGCGTAAAGACCTTGGTGAAAAAAAAGCTGATGTATATAACCTACTTGGTTTTAGTTACAGAAAGCAAAGTGAGCCAAATCTAGATAAGGCCTTTGAAGCATATAGAACTGCTTTAGAAGCAAATCCTGAACATTTAGGCGCTCATGAATATCTTGGAGAACTTTATATCACTCTTGGTAACATGAATAAAGCTAATGAAATGTTATTAAAATTAGAAACTATAGCTGGGACTAATTCTATGGAATATAGAAAATTAAAAACAGCAATTGATAATTCATAAACATTACAATTGCTCTTTAAGAAGAGCAATTTTGCCGTATGATAATTTATACTCTTAATTTTTTATTAACAATCTTAATTGGCTCTATGATTTTTTTTATGGCTGTTGTCTCACCCTCAGTCTTTGCCACATTAAGTACTAATGCCAGCAGTAAATTTTTAAGAACAATCTTTCCTCGAATGTTTTTATTTGGCTTTATAATATCTGCTTTATCTTTAATACTTAGTTATCTTTTGAGCAATATTTTAAATTCAATTTTATTAGTAGTAGTGGCTATAAGTTTTATTATTAATAGAAATTATTTAACACCCAAAATTAACGATTTTAGAGATAAAGAATTAGTAGGCGATAAAAAAGCATCTTCTAGTTTTAAATATATGCATTTGCTTTCAGTTTTATTATTTATATTGAATTTTATTATTTTAGTTAGCATAGTAATTATTAACTACTTTAATTATAATTTATAAACTTTATCCTGCCCTACAGGATAAATACTCAAAGTTTTTTTACCTAATACGTCACTTATTTTTTTAGAATTGATATCCAATCCACCCGTTAAAATGCCAAAACTTGGTAAAATGAATATTTTTCCATTATGCACAAAAGATGTTTTAAAAATAGTTTTCCCTCTGTGTGAAATTTTTACTTTTGGATGATAGTGACCACAAATTTGAAATAAGGTTGTTTCAATAGGTATGTGTGTAAATAAAAATTTATCAATTTCATAATTTGTATAATTATTAAAACCTTCAATTTGTATGTTTTTATCATGATTGCCCTTTATCCATATGAAATCAGTTTTATCCATATATTGATTAAGATTCTTATGATCTTGATCTTTTAAACTTAAAGTTGAAAAAATATCGTGAAATAAATCTCCAACTATAATTAAATTACTTGGCTGAATCTTATCTAAACTAACAAAAAGTTCTTTTAATATTTCTTTTGTATCATACGGAGGTAAGAATTGTTTATTCTTTGCATAACTAATAGATTTTCCAATGTGTAAATCTGATACAATCAATGTATTTAATCTTTTCCAATAAAGAGATTTATTTGGGTATGCATAGAATTCTTCATTACCAAAATTAATTAATTGATAATACATTAGCCTCTTTTAATATTTCATTTTCTAAATCCTCTAAAATATAATCATCTGTTTCCTTTTTTGATAAATTTTCTCTATTTATTTCAAGAATAATTGGAACAGCTAATGGTGATATACTTGTGAGTTTCTTTAATATTATTTTTTTATCAATTTTTTTTAAGATTTTTCTAAGTCTATCATAATCAATCATATTCTTTTTTGCATCTTCATATGATGATTTTAGAAGAATATGATCTGATTCATTTTTTTTAAGAACTGTATAAATTAGATCAGAACTAAATAAAACCTGCTTTCCAGTTTTTTCCATCCCTGGCAACCTTCTTTCTATTAAACAAGATATAATTGCATTATCTCTAAATAATCTTTTGACTATTGAAGTTTCTTCAAGATAATTATCTAAATGTTTATCTAACAATCCTAAATTTAGAATTGTTTTAATTTCTTTAACTTCTTTTAAAGACCATAAAACAATAGCATAATCATTTGCGACAAAACCTAGAGGTTTATAGTTAAATTCCTTGAAGCCTCTAAGCAATAAAAATCCTAGTGTTTGATTGGCATGCCATCCTGCAAAAGTATAGATAACAGTATAAAAATTTTTTTTTCGAGGGAATTGTTCTACTAGATATTCATCTTTTTTAGGAATTTTAGATATATTTTTTTGTCTCTTTAACCATTCAGTAATTTGCTCTGGATATAAATCCCGCATATTACTTTTTGCCAATAAAGCCCTAACTGAGTTAGCCAAATTTGTTGATAATGGCATTCTGCCTCCAGAGTATGATGGAATTTTTGAAATTAAAGATTTACTTCTTTTAACTTGTACTAGATTATTTTTCATTGATTGAAATTCTAGTACTTGACCAGCAAATATGAATGAATCACCTTGAGAAAGATTTTGAATAAAAACTTCTTCTATATTCCCTAACGTTTTCGTTCCAAGTTTTATTTTTAACATCGGATTTTCAATTATTGTTCCAACATTCATGCGGTATTTTCGTGTTTCTCTTTTATTTACTAGCTTATAAATATTTTTATTTTCTCTCAGTTGGAAGATTCTCTTAAATTGATCATAATTTTTTAAAACATATCCGCCATCTTGTATGAGATTAATCAATTGTTTAAAATCATTAAGTTTTAATTTTTTGTATGGATATGCTTTGATAATTTCTTTGTAGAGATCATTAATATCAAATTGCCCCGCACAAGCCGTTGCAAAAATATGTTGAGCTACAACAGCAAAACTTCCTTCTTTTAAATCTATTTTATCTAAGTTATTTTTTTTTATTTCTTCAATAGCAGCTTTTGCTTCGATAAATTCAAAACGATTAGTGGGTACTAAAATTGCTTTTGAAGGTGTATTTAAATTATGATTTGATCTTCCTACACGCTGTAATAATCTATTAATTCCTTTAGGTGCTCCAACTTGAATAATTTTTTCTACATCTCCATAATCTAATCCGAGTTCTAAAGAAGAGGTCGCAACAACACAGTCAACTAATCCTTTGCTAAGATTATTTTCTACTTTTAAACGTAAGTTTTTTTCTAATGAACCATGGTGAACAGCAATTTTTATTTTTTTCTTATTAATTAGCCATAAGTTTTTAAACATATATTCGGCTTGCGCCCTCGTATTAACAAAAATAATAGTTAATTTTGATTTCATTATTTCTTTATAGATTTCATTAATAGAATACGTAGCCATATGACCAGACCAAGGGATACGTTCTTTTGATTCTAGAATTTTAATCTTAGGTAAAACTGAATTTTCATAAGAAATTATTTTTGGTTTTTTGCGGCAAAGCCATTTTTTGGCATCTTGTTTATTCTTGAGAGTTGCTGACAAGCCTATTCGTTGTAAATTTGGAGAGAAAGTTTGTAATCTTTCAATATTTAAACTCAGAAGATCAGCTCTCTTATTATCCAAAAAAGTGTGTATCTCATCAATAATTATATATTTTAGATTGTGAAAGAATTCTTTCGCATTCTCATACGAATTTAACAATGCAAGTGACTCTGGAGTTGTAATAAGGATATTAGGAGGTTTTTGTTTTTGTTTTTGTTTTTTATATGGTGTTGTGTCTCCTGTTCTTACTTGAAATGAAATATTTAAATCAAGCTCTTTAATAGGTTTCTCTAAATTTCTCACAATATCGTTTGCAAGAGATTTTAATGGAGAAATATAGAGAGTATGAAGACCTTTAAATTTTTTTGATTTTATTAAATCATCTATTGGATTAATAAACCCTGTTAATGTTTTGCCAGCACCAGTAGGAGCAAATACAACAACATCTGACCCAGTTTGAACATGATGAAACGTTTCAATTTGATGAGGAAACCAGGACCATTTTTTTTTCTTCATCCACTTATTTAGGGGGTGTAATAATAAGGGATTCGATTTATTTATATTCATATGGATTTCATTAACCATCAGCTATTTATCAAAGATATAAATGTACATATAGATCCAATATTGCCGAAAAAAACAGCAATTATTACACATGGTCACGCAGATCACGCCCGATTTGGACATGATCATGTTATTGCTACTAGGCAGACAATAGACATAATGAAAATTCGCTACGGAGATAAATGTGCGAAGAAATTTACTCCTCTTAGATACGGGCAAAAATACTCGATTAAAAACTATGATTTTACTCTTTACCCTGCGGGACATATTTTAGGAAGTGCTCAAGTTTTAATTGAAAAAAATAATCACCGTTTGGTCATCACAGGTGATTATAAAGTAGGAAAAGATGAAACATGTAAAAATTTCAAACTGGTTAAATGTGATACTTTAATTACTGAAGCAACATTTGGATTACCCATATTTCAACATCCAGATCCCAAAGATGAAATTCAAAAACTCATACGATCTGTAAAGATAAATAACAATAATTGTCATATTGTTGGTGCGTATGCACTGGGTAAAGCACAAAGAGTAATGAACCTTTTACGCCAGCAGAAATATAATGAGACAATTTATATTCATGGCTCTCTAGAAAAGTTATGCCAATATTATTCAAAAGAAAAAATTAATATTGGAAAGTTTGAAAAAGTTTCTTCAAAGGATAAAAGTTTTTATGAGGGTAAAATAATTATTGCACCGCCTTCAGCATTAAAGGATCGTTGGTCAAGACGATTTCCTAATCCTATTATTTGCATGGCAAGTGGATGGATGACCGTTAAGCAAAGAGCAAAACAACAAGGTATTGAATTGCCATTAGTTATTAGTGATCATAGCGATTGGAATGAATTACTAGATACAATTAAAAAATCAAAGGCGAAAAATATTCTTATTACTCATGGTCAGGAAGATGCATTGGTTTATTTTTGTAAGAAACAAAATCTTGTTTCAAAGCCCCTTTCCATCCAAGGAAGAAGTGATGAGGAAATAGAATGAAAAAATTTTCTTCCTTACTTCACAATTTGATTTTAACACCAAGTCGAAATACCAAAATTAAATTACTTCAAGATTATTTTAAAATACTTGATATCAACCGCTCATATGCGCTTGCAATTTTATCTGACCAACTTTCATTTCAATTTATTAAAGCATCTAAACTCAGAGAGCTTGTCTATAAACAAGTAGATCAACATTTATTTGATTACTCATATGATTATGTTGGGGATTTAGCAGAAACAATATCATTAATTTGGCCAACAAAAAAAGAGGGTAAATCTCAAAATTTATATACCTTAATAGAAAATATAAAAAAAATTAAAAAGTCTGAAATTAATACAGAGTTTAGTAAAATTTTGAGCGAAATATCTAATAACGAAAGGTGGACTTTAATTAAAATTTGCACGGGTGGATTGCGAATTGGAGTCTCGGAAAGATTAGTAAAAACGGCCTTAGCTGATCAGTATAACAAATCTGTGAATGAGATTGAAGAAATTTGGCATGGTTTAGAATTTCCATATGAAAATTTATTTAAATGGTTAAAAAATGAAACATCAAAACCAAAAATAGATTTTAAAAAATTATTTCATCCTATGATGCTAGCTAACCCTATTGATGAGGAAAAAGATTTTAAAAGATTGAACGCTAATGAATTTCAAGCAGAATATAAATGGGATGGAATTAGGGTTCAGCTTATGGTTTCATCAAAAAGTGTTTCACTGTACTCAAGAACAGGTGATAATATATCATCTGCATTCCCAGAAATAATTGAAAATACTAAAGGTGATGCGGTTATTGACGGAGAATTACTTGTAGGAGAAAATTTTAAACCCTTTGGTTTTAATGATCTGCAGCAAAGGTTAAATAGAAAAAAAACTTCAAAAGATCTACAAAAAAAATATCCTGTTTTCATACGTGCCTATGATATTCTTTTTTACAAAGGGAAAGATCTTCGAAAATTATATCTTTTTGAGAGAAGAAAATATTTAGAAAAATTTCAAAAAGAAAATAAAACTAATCAAATTGATTTATCTTCAATCATTAATTTTTCAACTTGGAAAGAATTAACTAAATATAAAAATAATTTAAATGACGATTTAAATGAAGGTGTAATGATTAAACTTAAAAAAAGTGAATATTTACCAGGAAGAAAAAGGGGGAATTGGTACAAATGGAAAAAAAATCCAAAGCTAGTTGATGCTATTTTAATGTATGCTCAACGAGGACACGGAAAAAGATCATCTTACTATTCTGATTTTACTTTTGGTGTATGGAAAGAAAATGAATTAGTGCCAATAGGAAAGGCTTATTCGGGTTATACTGACAAAGAGCTTTTAGTATTAGATAAATTTATAAGAAATAATACTATCAATAAATTTGGTCCCGTAAGAGAGGTAAAAAAGGAAATTATATTAGAAGTGGCCTTCGATGATGTATTTCCAAGCACTAGACATAAATCAGGTGTCGCTATGCGTTTTCCTCGAATTTATAGAATTAGGTGGGACAAGCCAACAAATGAAGTGCTTTCAATTGAAGAATTTAAGAAAGAATTTAAAATAGGTTAACCAAATTATTTTCACTTAGATGTGTCCATAAATTTGAAAAACTTTGTTGAAATTTTTTTTGTGCATTTACAGCATGCTCTTTTTTTTCAAATACACTATAAATACAAGATCCACTCCCAGTTAGTCTTGAAAATATAACATTGTCAATATCCTCCAAGAAATTTATTATTGATAAAAATTCGGATTCATTTTTTTTAAGAATTTTTTCAAAATCATTTCCAGAATCTTGATCATTAATTTCTTCTAAATCAAATTCAGTTTTATAATCAAAATCTGAAGGTTTAAATGAATCATACATTTTTTTTGTAGAACATTTGAAAGACGGTCTAATTAGTAAGAAATAATATTTTGGAAAATGAACATTAGCAATTAAATCACCCCTACCTCTAACTAGAGCATCTTTTTGATTCAAAAAAATAGGGATATCAGAGCCGAGATCAACATAATCAAATATATTTTTCTTTTTTATTAACTCTAGGTTTTCTAAAATTTTTATAACACTCGCAACATTAGATGAAGCAGAACCTAAACCAGCTTCATAAGGAAAATTTTTTGATATAGTAAAAAGAAGTTTAGGTTTATCTTCATTTATGTAAGTAAATAATTTATCAATAATGCAATCCTCAAATAGATTATTGTTTGGGGCAAAATTACCTGTATAGATTACTTGAAATCTGTTGTGCGGTTGAACAGTGATCTCATCATAAAGATCAATAAAAGTTATACCCGTACGAATATTATGAAAACCATCATCTCTTCTATTTATAATTTTTAAAAATAAATTAATTTTAGCAGGTGATTTTTCAGTTATTTTATCCAGCATTAATATTATCTAATTTGCTTTGAACATCTTCGGTTATTTCGTCTTCTGGTTCAGCCAATTCTAGCGCTTGTTGCCAAAAATGAATTGCTTCTCTTTTTCTATTCATAGCATAATAAATATCACCAAGATGGTCTAGAGATATTGCTTCCCCAGGGGCAATATCTATTACCTTTTCCATTAATCTAGCTGCTTCTGTGAGATTATTTTTTTTAAAATGAGCCCAAGCTAAACTGTCTATGATATAAAAGCTATCTGGATTAGCTTTGTAAGCATCTTCTAACATTTTAAGAGAACGATCTAATTGTATTTCTCTTTCAACCCAGCCATAGGCAAGATAATTTAAAACGTTAGGTGTATCAGGCTTGATCTTCAGTGATTTTAAAAAATCTTTTTCGGCTAAATCCCAGTCCCCTCTTTGTTCATAACAAATACCTCTCATGTAATATATATTCCACACATCATCGCGACTCTCTTCAATCATACTGTCATATATTGGTAATGCTAAATCATATTTTTTATTATAACGATAAAAATCACCAAGAATTTTTTTCAATGCATAATTATTTTTCGTGTTTTCAACTATTGATAAAATTTTAGTCTCAGCATCTTCGTACGAACTATTATATAAGTAATTAATAGCTAAACTACTTTGTGCATCTATATAGAAAGGACTATCTTGCTTAATTTTTTCAAAAATATCTCTTGCCACTTGATATTGGCCCACTTGATCAAATAATTCAGCCTTAATAATAATTGCCCGTTCATTGCTTGGATCTATTAATTGAGCTAGTGAAGTATAAAATAGTAAAAAATTATAATTTAAACGTCGTTGTTCATTATTAGAAAAGGATGAAGATACTATTTCAACTAATGACCGGCTAATTGTGATGTTATCTTTAAATCTATTATTGGTAAAAAAAATAAACTCAAGTAAATCATTTGGTTGCTCTAAACCATCACGTAATTTTTTTATCTGATTATATTTTTTATCTAAATAGAGGGTTGAAATTTTAATAATATAAGCCTCTTGGTTATCAATATTATTTTCTAAAATTCTATCAGCAATATCTGCTGCTAAATTAATATCTTCTGTAATTACAGCGGCAATTGCTTTATCCAAAAGTGCATCTTGTGATAACTTTATTTTATCTGCATCAAGGTTAAATAATGTTGAAGAATAATCATAATTTTTATAGGCTGATTGTGAAATTAAAAAAGATGAACTGCTTATTGCTAAAACACTGGTATTGAATAAAAAAATTAGACAAACAAAAAATAGTTTTTTAATAAAATTAATCATTTCAAATATATTAGAGTTGCACTATGAATAGATAATTGTAATTTTGCATGAATCAATCAAATAAGAAAAATTTAGAATTCATAGTTAATTCTGGAGTAAACTATTTTCTTCAGGATTCTCCAAGAAACTGGTTTGAAAGTGAGAAAAAAGCGGAATTGCCTCATTCAAATATCGAAACTGATGATAAAAAATCACAAATCGAACTTATTATTAAAGACCTTAAAGTTCATCAATCATCTCTTCAGAAAACTGCAAAAAATTTAGTTGTTTATGATGGAAACTTAAATTCAAAAGTGATGTTAATTGGTGAAGCGCCAGGAAGAGATGAGGATGAACAAGGAATACCATTTGTTGGAAGAGCTGGACAACTTTTAAATAAGATGCTTTTAGCCATTAAACTCCAAAGAGGAGATGTCTACATTACCAATGTTGTAAATTGGCGACCTCCAGATAATAGAACGCCTACTGATGATGAAATATTAGAATATTTACCTTTTTTACAAAGACAAATTGATATTGTTAAGCCTAAATTTATTTTTCTTCTAGGAGGTGTTGCGGCAAAAGCTATTTTATCAACTCCTCTAGCGCTTGGAAAACTTAGAGGTAGATGGCATGAATACAAATCACTTAACTTGGAAGAATCTATTCTTACAATTGCATCTTATCATCCTGCGTTTTTACTTCGTTCTCCCCAATATAAAAAACAATCATGGGAAGATTTACAAATGTTACAAGAAAAATTAAAAAATGAATCTTAAAAAGTTTTTAATTTTTAATTTTTTTATTTTTTTAGTCATCTTTTCAAAACAGCTTTATGCATACCAACAAGATATTGTTTTAAAGTACGATAACATATTTTCATCAAAAGTTTTGAGTGATGAAGATGTCTTCAATTATCAACAGGCGTACAAGTTTCAAGAAAAGTGTAAATGGAAAAGTGCAAATAATTTCATTTTAAAAATAAAAAATAAATCACTACTCGGACATATTTATGCTCAAAAATTTTTACATCCAAATTGTTATAAATCAAAGTATTTGGAGTTATATTATTGGCTGAAAAAATATAATGACCTTCCACAAGCTAAACAAATATATAAATTGGCTATTCGAAGAATGCCGTCTGGTTATAAAAGTCCTTCAAAACCTACCACTCCGATTGGAATTGAAGCTGAACAAGTAAATAGTAAAAAATCAAGTACCTATAAAAGTACAAAAAAACTTTCAAGTAATGAAAGAGCAGAAAAAAGAAAACTAATTAATGCTATTAAATCAAGAGTTAATAAAGGCTGGCCAACAGGAGCTGTACAATTACTAAATCAGCGAGATGTTAATTTGCTTTTAGATCAAGTAGAAATTGATGAGCAAAAAGAATTAATTGCCAAAGGGTACTTCTTAGCAAATAAAAATGATTTAGCTATCCAATATGCATCAGAGGCTCTTGTCAATTCAGCAAAATACGTTCCCTATGCTGCTTGGACAGCTGGTTTATCATCTTGGCGATTAGAAAAATTTAAAGATGCCGCAAAATATTTTTCTCTCTTCTCTATAAGTTTAAAAGATGATGCATGGCATCAAACTTCAGGTAGTTTTTGGACAGCTAGATCATATGCTAAACTTGGACAATATGATGATATTAATTTCTGGTTAAAAAGAGCTTCCAACAATCCTAATAGTTTTTATGGAATGCTTGCTTTAGAAATATTAGGTGTTGATGAAAAAATTGAATGGGTTGAACATACTAATCTTAATAATAATAATAGTATGATTTTAAATATTCCAGCTGGAAAAAGAATACAGACACTTATTCAAGTTGGATTTGCAGATGAATTAGAAAAAGAAATTGTTCATATTAATTCAATTCTTAATCGTGAAGTTGCAAAGGAATCCATACAGATTGCTGAAAATTTTGACTTAGCCTACACGCAGTTAAAAATTGTCAATAAGCTAGAACAGTTTGGCATGGATGTTCCAACCTATCTTTATTATCCAACAAGTGTTTGGAAACCCCGTGATGGTTATAAATTAGAAAAAGAATTACTACATGCCTTTATGCATCAAGAATCCATGTTCAATATTACAGCAAAAAGTAAAGATGGTGCGATTGGGTTGATGCAGGTATTACCTTCAACAGCAAAGTTTATTACGTCTAGTAAAGATGTCAAAAGAAGTAACAGTAATATTCTTAAAAATCCTGAAATTAATTTAGAAGTTGGTCAGGAATATTTAACCTACCTTCTTGATCTTGAACAAGTATCAAGAAATCTTATTTTTCTTGCAACAGCGTATAATGGTGGTCCAGGAAATTTACAAAAATGGAAGAATGAAACAAACTATATGGATGATTCATTATTTTTTATGGAAAGTATTCCTTCAAGAGAAACAAGGTGGTTTATTGAAAAGATTCTAACCAAATATTGGATTTACCAAAATAAAAATAATAAAGAAATGCGCTCTTTAAAAATGCTAGCAAATGGGAATGATCCACTTTATTAATAGACTATGCCTATTGATACTTCTCTAGAATTTGTTCCAATTAATATTGCTGTTATTACAATCTCGGATTCGAGAACAAAAGAAAATGATACATCTGGAGACACTTTAGAAAAACGTATCATAGATGCAGGTCATCAAATGATTAAACGAACAATCATTCCTGATGATGTATCGAAAATAAAAGATACTTTAAATGCAATGTCGAGGGAAAAAGATATAGATTGTATCATAACAACTGGTGGTACAGGCTTAACAGGAAGAGATACCACCCCAGAAGCTGTGAAAGAAATTGCGAATAAACATATTGATGGATTTGGCGAGTTATTCAGACAAGTAAGTTTTGAAAAAATTGGTACATCAGCAATTCAATCACGAGCTGTTGCCGCATTAATAAATAGTACGTATGTTTTTTGCTTACCTGGGTCCACAGGGGCATGTAAAGATGGATGGGATGAAATATTGCAATATCAATTAGATATTAGACATAAGCCCTGCAATTTTGTTGAAATCATGCCAAGACTAATTGAAAAATAGTGGCTGACTTTTCAATTGAAAAATCAATTGATGGACCAGTTATTGGTTTAGACGAAGTAGGACGTGGACCATTAGCAGGACCAGTTGTTAGTTGTGGTTGTCATTATCTACATTATGATGATTTAGAATCAGAAATTCCCATAACTGATTCAAAAAAACATACACCAAAACAAAGAGAGAAATTATTTTTATTTTTTAAAAGATTACAAAAAGAGAATAAGCTTCAATATAATTTGGGTTACGCAAGTGTAGAAGAAATAGATAAAATTAATATTTTGGAAGCAACAAAATTATCAATGAAAAGAGTGATAAATAAATTTAGTATTGATAATCCTAATCTTATTATTGATGGAAATTTTTCATTAAATTATAAAAATGAAAAATCAGTCATTGGAGGAGATAAAAAATCATTATCAATCGCAACTGCTTCTATTATAGCAAAAGTTCACCGCGATAGACTAATGAATATTCTTGATAATAAGTTTAATTATTATCATTGGAAAAGTAATGCTGGTTATGGAACAAAAAAACACATTGAAGCAATTCATAAACATGGAATAACTATCTTCCATCGTAAATCTTTTGAGCCTATTAAATCGTTATTAAATAAATAATTTATTATTCTAGCCATGCAAGTAATGCATAACAATTATTATTTTATTATGCTTCAAAAAGATGCGACAAATATTATATGTTTATTATGTTTCATCATTCCTCCCATTTGATGAGCTATTTTAGGGGTCTTCGGACCCCTTTTTTATGTTTTAAGCCAATTCTTAAGGTTATCCCTACCTAAAGATTCTCTCTGTTGATAACTCAATTGACCTGATTATATATCTGCTTAAAGATTCCTTTTATCAATTATGAAGAAAAATCAGATCATTTTAGGTGACTCGATCAAGGAAATGAAAAAAATAAAGGATCATTCTGTTGATCTTATTTTTGCTGACCCACCCTACAACCTCCAATTAAAAGATACGCTATACAGGCCAGATCAAACAACAGTAGAAGCTGTTACACAGGATTGGGACAAGTTTAATACGTATAAAGAATATGATCAATTTACTAATGCTTGGCTTAGTGAATGTAAAAGAATATTAAAAAAAGGTGGCGCTCTTTGGGTCATAGGAAGTTATCATAATATTTTACGTGTAGGTTCTACGATACAAGATGAAGGTCTGTGGATTTTAAATGATATTATATGGCATAAAACAAATCCTATGCCAAATTTTCGAGGGACGCGTTTTACAAATGCCCATGAAACTTTACTTTGGTGTACAACGTCACGTGATGCAAAATATACTTTTAATTATCAAAACTTAAAAGAGCTTAATGAAGGCAAACAAATGCGAAGTGATTGGTATATTCCTATTTGTTCTGGAAAAGAACGATTACGAGAAGACAATAATCAACGATCACATCCCACACAAAAACCGGAAGCATTACTGTATAGAATTCTTTTAGCATCAACTAATAAAGGTGATGTCGTTCTTGATCCATTTTCAGGAAGTGGAACAACAGCCGTTGTTGCTAAAAAATTACAACGAAATTTTATTAGTATTGAGAAAGATAAAGACTACGTAGAGCTGTCTAAAAAAAGATTAGGAGCAACAAAGGTCTTAAAAGAAGATGTAATTGAACTTACTAAAAGTAGACGTGATTTACCTAAAGTACCTTTTGGTGAATTAGTTGAACAAGGTATTATTCCACCGGGTGCTGTATTAACAGATAAAAAAGAGCGCTTTAAAGCAACGGTCAGTATTGATGGTACATTAAAAATAAAAGATTTATCAGGCTCCATTCACCAAATGGGTGCAAAAATGCAAGGACTGCCTAGTTGTAATGGATGGGATTTTTGGCATGTAAAAGATAGATCAAAATCTATTCTTCTTGATGACATACGATCTGATTATAGAAACAAAAAATTAAATTAATTTAGATAAACGGTAAAAAAAAAGGGGCTTAAAGCCCCTTAAATTAAATTGCTTTAAGAAATTGTTCGTACTGCGTGAGAGGGGTACTATCAACCCCTGGATTTTTCTCTTTGAAAGTCTCAAAGTCGACAATTGCTTGATGAAGAGATCTAGGTTGATTATCATTAACGTGAAGTTTGTTATGAATATCTTTCTCTACTTGATTAATTACATTAGCACTCAACAAAGATCGATTTTCTTCAAAGATTAACCTATTTGCAAGCTCAGTAAATCGAGGATCCTCAAATTGAGAAGCTATTATAGCTCTCTCATTCCAATCAGAATTATGAAAAACTTTCATAAGATTTTGATCAAACTGTTCAGGAAAACCACCACTAAAGATCTTTTCTTCTACTGTGGTGCCTTCAGGCCAATCTTTTTCAGTTAAATCTGCTGCTAATTGAAGAGCATCTTTAAAAGATTTGTTAGCTCTAATTTTCCTGGCTCTCTCGAACAACACTTCTTCAGAAATATCATATTGGATAAATTTGATATAACTAAGGTCAAGTAGGATTGGCATTTTATTATTTTTGATAAAATAAAATGGCGATGATTTTTTCCTTACAATTTTAGTTAACTCTTTCGCTGATAGATCTAAATAATCATCTGGATCAAATTTTAAGTCAAAGGTAAAATAACCAGATCCATACTTTAAACAATTTGTTAAAAGTAACTTTTGATCATAAAAAGGTGAATGACAAAAAACTAAATTTTGATTTATAAATTGTTCAATTCCTTTCTTAGATGTCATTTGCAAACAATTTTCAAAAAATTTTGGATCATTTTTTTTTATTTTATGTAATAATCCTACACATGCTAGCACATCGCTTTCTGCTTCATGAGCGTTCGTATGATCTAATTGATTTGCTGAAGATAGACTTTCAAGTCGAAAATCAGGTTTACCTTTATCGTTCATATTAACTTTAATCGAAGTAGGACTAAATGTGTATGAAGATCGAGCTACATTAAGTGTATCAGCTTCTTGATTCCCCATGGTTTGGCAAATATAAACTGGCAACAAACATTGGTAAAATTGGCTTCTCAGAATTTCACGATCAAATGTTAAAGAATTATGACCTACGATATAACTCGGAGTATGCTTCATTAAATAATTATGAATTTCTCTAGTCATTTCAAAATAAGACATATTAGAATTCCTTAAATCAGTGATTTTTAGCTTGTTAGTCGCTAAAGCAAAAATGCTTGGAATCAATCCGGGTTTTAACCCGGTTTGAAGATTAATTTCGTCAATCAATGTAAAAGATTGATCATAAGTTTTAGCTGAAAATGTTAGAGCATAATCAAACCTTGTCTGCAGACCGGTTGTTTCGGTATCAAAAAAAGTAAATTTCATGCTGCCTCCTCAAACTTATTTGATCCAGAAATTAAGTTGTATCGTGGCAGAACGCCATTTTGAGATTTATATTTTTCCAGAAAATGATTTTCCCAATATACTCTCTTATCTTCAAAAGGTATGAAAGTATATTTTATACAATCAAATACCCAGCTCTTACGTTGGTCTTCTTTTGCACGATCATATATTGAAGCTCCTCGTCCATAGTACACAGTTTCTGAACCTTGAAGATATTGATAAATACCAGGTGCTTTAGGTAGGTCCTTAGGATCATGCTTAAAATGCTCAAACTGAGGTACTATTGGAATTACAATCTCTTTAGTTTCTCGATTATAGCTAACTGGAATTCTTGCAAGTTCCCTTTTTCCTTCAGCTAATTTTCGTAAACAAGAAAATTGACTTACTAATCTTTTACAAGATAGATACATAGGCCCAAAACCTTTTCGTCTACGATGATCAGATGAAAAAGCTAAATTTTCACAAGATGCTTCTTCATGAGAACCTTTTATGAAAAGTTGAGAAGACCAATTGTAATCTTGATGATCTCTTTTGCATGTTATAGTTTTAAAATTATGAAGACCGGCTAGCTGAGTAATGCTTGAATTGAAATAAATTCCATTTTTTCGTACACTAACTGAAGCAGCTTTAGGATCAAAATAAGTATCTAATCGACATATAAATTTATCCATTTAATTTACCTCCTTACTTTCATCATTTACTTTTTCAAAAAGTATAAATCTTTGATCTGGGTTATTAAAATTGAAAATAATTTCAAAATCTTCAATTGATATTGGTGAAATATAAAAATTTTCATCTAAATTTTCTTCTATTTCTCTCACCATTTGTGTTTCGCCCATTTTATAAATTATTCTGGTTGAGCGAATTCCAGAAATTATTTTAACTTCATCAGTCATTTTCTGACTCCTTTGTTAATTATTATTTTTTGTTAGACATCATTGTCATAAAAGCGTATTACCTTTAAATATGTAATGGTTAAACATTACATACCATTACATTTTTAAACTATGAGTGAGAGACTTTTTAAAACTAACTGGGTAAAATTTTCAGATTATGAGATTAGTTATGGGAGAATTAAGCCAAAAAAAGGATCAAAAATGATTCATTATGATCCAATAGCTGAAAGTGAAAAATTTAAAAAAAGCTCAAACACGGTTTATGACCAAATATATAAAATTAAAGAAAATAATCAGACAGATTTAAAAGAGTGGTTACGATTTGCAAAAAAATGGGGACTGCCTTGCACGCTTTTACACAACGTTGATGAAATAATTCTAGCTCCAAGATATCTCGCTTTTCAAAATAGCCAGATTTCTGAAACTGTCAGAGATCATTTAACAAACAAAATGGATAAGGTAAATTTTATTGTTCATAATTTTGAATATGAAGTAACTAAATTAAATTCAAAAATTCAATGGGTAAGTGAGAAAAATAAAAAATTACTAAATAAATATAGAGTACAAAAAGTTAATTATTTTGAATCTGATTTAAACCCTAATGATCCAACAGATTTAAACTGGCCTTATTCAAATGTAGTACATCTATGCCCACAACAACTTATATATAAGTATTTTAATGGAAAATGGGAAATTAGAACTAATTTTTTGACAGTTAAAAAACTAAATAAGAAAGCTAAACCAGGAGATATAATTGATAAAAAAAATGTAGTCGAGGGATACCTAACTCCAGGTTATTTTAAAATAACAGATTCAATAAATGAAGATAATGATGAAATTGAAACTCTAAGTGTAAGTATATCTTCGACAGGAAAAAGAAAATTTAATCCATTTTATTTAGGAAAACATTTTATCTCTAATTACAGAAATAAAAAAATTGAAACCGTCTATGATTATCCTCATGAGTTTACTAAATATTTTCCTGGTATGTTACAAGATGAGACATCAGAGGAAAAACATGCCAGAAATATTGAAGAGTTTTTTTGGCCATTTCCAGTTAGTGAAAAATTTCATAGAAATTATGCAGAAGAAGGCTACGAGCTTGGAGTGTTAGCCATAAACATTAAAATGTTTTTTATAAGACTAAAAGAAGCAAATAAACATATAAGATTGTTAAAAAATAAAAATGAAAAAAACTATCCAAATCGATATAATATAATTTATCGCGATTTGGAAAAATCGCTAATTAAATTTACATCAAGATTATTACTTACTTTTTCAAAAGATAAAGACCGCAAATATAGTATATATTCACCTTCATTAATTGGTTATATAGGTCATATAATCCTCCAAGATATTACAAGTAAATATTCTCCAAGATTTTGTATAGAATGTGAAAGACTGATTTCTAACCCTGCAAAACCTGATAGCCCATATTGTGATGATTCAACATGTGGCAACAGACATAGAGTAAGGAGAACAAGAAAAAAAGCAAAGCTCAAAAAATTGTTAGATAAAAAAGAGATATCTAAAAAAGTTTATATTAATAAACTTAGAGAAATAGATTAAATGTAATAGATTTATTTTTGGATGCGTGCATAAATTCTAGGCATATAGACAAATAGAGTGAGTGCTCTTGCAATAAAGAAAAGGCAGAGAGACATCCATAATCCTGTATTCCCAAAACTTGCAATTAAGAAGAAAGAAACAACTATATAAATGGCAACAGAGACGATCATGGCATTTCGTAGTTCTGTTGTCTGGGATGCACCAACAAAGATACCATCAAATTGAAAACAAAAAGAAGCCGCAAAAGGAATAATAATAATCCAGTAAGAATAAGAAAAGCTGATCTCTCTTATATTTGGTAAGTCAGTCATCGTAAAAATATAATAATTTTTGGTAAAGAAAAAGATGATACAAATTATTAATCCTGTTGCCGTGCTTAAGATAAAGGAATTTTTTATCACATCATTTAATAGTTGCCGGTTTTTTGATCCGATAGAGTATCCAACAATCCCTTCTGTTGAAAAAGCGTACGCATCAAGAACATAAGCAGATAACATAATAAAATTTAGGAGAATTGTATTTGCAGCTACTGTTTCTTCACTAATGGAATTACCAAGATAGGTAAAATATAAGAAGGCAAAAGCAAGAAGAAGAGATCGAATAAATATATTAAGATTAATATTAAAAATAGTTTTAACTTTCTTTGGATCAAATATTTTGTTTGTACTGAATTCTAGTTTGGTAATCTTACTAAGCGCATAAAAAGTATAAAATAAAAAAATAATCGTCGTAAGAATTGAAGCAACAAGTGTTCCTAAAGCAACACCAAAAACATTTAAATTAAAATATAAAACAAAAACCAAACTAAAAATTATATTTGCAATCGAATAAAAACCAACGATAATGCTTGATGTTTTTGTTTTTTGGAGACCAATAAATAAACCAGTAATAACAAAAATAGTAAGCTCACCAAAAGTAGAATAAATACGAAGATTAAAATAATCTTTAAAATACCTTTTCGTATCTGATGATAATTCAAATACTGATAAAGAGATCTGAAAGATATAACTTTGTAAAAGTATTAAAAGTAAAGAAATAATAATGACAAAAGCTATGTTTCTGAGAAAAATATTTACAACCTCTTGATAGTCATTTGATCCATCTGCTTGTGCTACCATGCCAACTGTTCCAGATCGCAAAAAACCAAAACTACCAAAAAGAATTGAGAAGACACTTGCTGCAATACTAGTAGCTACTAAATAACTAGCATTGTCTAGATTTCCCATTAATCCAGTATCAACGATAGCAACAAATGGAATGACTAAGTTGGCAAAAAAAATAGGAATGGATAATTTAAAAATATTTTGAATCGATGATCTTGAGGACATGTTAAAGATAAATTTTATATTAGTAAAATTTAATAATAAACTATTTATCTAATGTCTAAAGGACCAAATTAATCACTATCTTTATTTCGAAAATCTTATAAAGCTCAAATTAATTTAAAATGAAAATTGGCAGATACAAATACGAATTTGATTTCTTTAGTTGGATAAAAAAAACAGAACTAGTCGAACTAGAAAGTGTGAACCCAGATGATGATCCGGTGCGTCCAGAACTTGATAACGAATTTCGTACGTCAAAGGGCAGAAAAATTTTTGGTCTGAAATATAAGGATGATATTGAAGGAATTGCCTGTTTTGCTTTTACAAAAGAAATTCCTGCAACGATTAAAGAAATGGATTTGATGAGTGTGAAGGAAGATGAAGCTTCTATTCCAATCGCTTATACAGTGTGGTCTTTTAAAAAAGGTGCTGGAAAGAAAATAATGAAGGAATTACAAAAATATATTAAATCAAAAGACCAATTTGAAAGTATTGTTACCCTTTCCCCTTTAACGCCTGTGGCAACACATTATCACATAAGAAATGGTGCAAGATTAATTAAGATTAACCCTACAACACAAAACTTTGAATATAAAATTTAGAGAAATTTATTCAGAGATAGTCGTAGTTGATTTTACATAATACGCATCAAGATAACAAGATCCATCTGTCCACTCACTAGCATAAAGACTTGTGGATGTTCCAAACCCAATATCAATTTTAGGAGCAATTAATCCAACTGTGTAACTAGATTCTAAATTATAAATTTGGGTAAAAGTATCAGTATTAACATCTGGATCATCCATTGCTAACCCGTATTTACCAGTTAGACTTGATATATCTTTTGAGTAATTTGTTGTTTGATTCGATCCACTATCACAAGCTGCATTTGCACAAATTGTTGTTCCGCTTCCTGTTGTATCTGTTTGTAAATAAAATACATTTTCCTCTGCATTAGCAGCAGCATCAGCTTCACTAGCTTCACATACTCCATACTGCAAAGATTTATATTTACCAGTCGTAGAATTATAAGTAGAATCAGACTCCGTTCTACACCAACAATTACTGTCTGCTTCTACATAACCTTTCATTGTAAATTCTCTGGTTAAAGTTGGCTTAGCATGGGTAAAAGTAGTACCAATTGGAAGTCCAGAGGTTGAAACAAACGATCCTACCTCTGATCCAGCTGTTACAGAAGCAACATCAAAAGTTTTATTTCCAGTTCCAACTGTTGTAGCACCTGTGCAAGTTGTGTCAGTTTTACTAGCAAGTGGAGCTGCGGTACACAGTTCTATTTTTGTTAATGTAACTTTATAAACTGTTGCTTCACCAAGTTCTGCAAAAACTTGAAAAGAATAATTAAGACAAAATAATAGTGACATAAGTGATATTATAATTTTCATTCAACTAACCTTGATATTACTACGCCAGTACCCTCTGACTCAATGGTTTGTTTATTACTCCTTCTAACAATACTAAGTAACTCTGTACTCATATCGAATTGGACAAATGCTTTTTCACTAACAAAATCTGTTGACGCCGTTGGTGTTTGTCTTGGTGGATAAATAAAAGTTATTTTTGCAAAGTTATCAGTTCCAGAAATATTATTATCATCAAAACCTACTTCTGCTATTAAATTTGGTGTTAGTGCCATTTCTAAACTAATTTTTTCACCTTGAGAATCTTTTGAATTTTTCTCAGCTTCCCATCTATATGATTTACCAATTACATTTACCCATGGAATATATGGAACTTGACCAACAATACTAATATCATAACCATCAAGAGTTCTTTCAGTGTAGTCTCCAACGGTTTTACCTCCACTTATTGCAGAATAATAATTGGCTAGGGTATCAAAAGCAGATGATCGTAGTTCTACTCCAACACTAGCTCTAGCATTTCCTTTTTCATCATAATCAAAGAAAACATTTGCGCCTGTCATGGAATTTTTACTATCTGATAATTTTCGGTACCCAACTCCAATATTTCCAGCTATTCGACTTTCACCTCTAATTTTGTGATCACTTAATTGTAACTGGATAAAAGTTGCATCAACACTATGATGTATTGCAATTGGCCTTACTGTTACAATAGAAAATTCAGGTTTATAATCCTCCCCCATGTCAATACGAACTTGTGTATCGCCCTCACCATCTAATATATTTTCTACAGCGTCAGATAATCCAGAGGTAAATCTTTCAACTAGTCCTTGTTTAACTTTTTCTTCATCTCCAGCAAAAACATTAAAAGAAATAACAAGAGTTGTTAAGAATATTACTAAGCGCATAATTATTTATAATCTAATATTGATAAAATATAAGTATTTTTTAAACATATTTACTTCCATTCTCGAAACCAATTAGTTTCAGCATATTCTGATAACTTATACGTACACCAATATCTATTTTTCTTAATTTTTTTGAATTTTTTATGATTATATCTTTCTGGCCAATCATCTTCAAAACCGTAAGATCCTCCATGAGCCCTACCTGATCTTTCCGCTAAATGACATACCATAGGCAATGGATCATAAGGATTATCAGATGTTGGCACCATATAAACTGAATCTTTCAAATCAGGGCAACTGTCATCACCATGTTCATAAATCATTTTACCAAGAATATACTGATTGTTTTCATTACTGAGAACACTAGGGCCGCTGACATGGCCGTTTCGATTTCCTTTCGTACATTTCCATGAAAAACCATTACCGTGAAGTAATTCGTGAATTGTAATTTTTATAATATCTTCTCTGGAGCCAGCTCTCTTCATAAATGTATAACCTGAGTGAACACCCATTTGCCCACCATCCCTATGTGTAAAGCTATCAACAAATGAGTAATATAATTTTTTTGGATTATTAAAACCAAGATTTTGAATAAAATAATCTGGATAATTATTATTCCATCCTTTTTTTGTGCCTTTCTTATCAAGTCTTACAAAAGAAATATCTAATTTACCATCTTGCCTATAATCTAATTTATATTTCTGTTTATTGCCTGTTAGCTCAAACATTTTCTGATTCATTTCTTCAATTATTTTTTCCAATTCACCATTAATGTCTAACTCATTGTCTTTTCCATTTATATCAAGCATATAAATAAAATGGATTTGGTAATCATCATTTGTATCTGGTTGGTCTTCAAAAAATCTACCATCTTTTAGATCTGAAGCATTTGCTGAATTAAAGATTAAAACCAGGGTAATTATAAAAATATATTTCATAATATAATTAAATATTAAATTTTTTATTAACTCAACTAAGTTTCAAGAAAATTCCCTTTTAATTTTAAAATATGAACTATTTACTTAACAAATCGATATAAATTAAATATTGTTGGAAATGGCCTACCAGATAAATACTAATTATTCCGTCACCTTTGATGATGTTCTGCTCTCACCAGCGTATTCTGAGATAAAACCAAAAGATGTAGATACTTCTATAACGATTGGGAAAGTAAAATTACACATTCCAATACTCTCTGCTGCAATGGACACAGTGACAGAAAACAAGATGGCTATAAATCTAGCACTAAATGGTGGTCTAGGTGTTATTCACCGCAATATGCCAATTGATAAACAAGCAAGTGAAGTTAAAAAAGTTCATGGCTTTAAAGTTAATTTAAAACAATTTCAAAAGGCTGTAATTAATTCTGATAAACAGATTGCCGTAGGAGCTGCAATCGGTGTTGAAAATAATGCCTATTTACGACTTTTAGAATTATTAAAAGTGGGCGTTGATATAGTCTTTATTGATGTTGCTCATGCGCACACAAAAACAACTTTACAGTTTATTGAAAAAGCAAAAAAAGTTTTAAAAAAAACTCCTCTTATTGTAGGTAATATTGCAACAAAAAAAGCAGCATCAGATTTAATTAGTGTTGGTGTTGATGCAATTAAAGTAGGTATTGGACCAGGTTCTATTTGTACAACAAGAGTTGTAACAGGTGTTGGTATTCCTCAGCTTTCAGC
The DNA here is from genome assembly GCA_902610845.1 of uncultured Alphaproteobacteria bacterium. Taxonomy (GTDB): domain Bacteria; phylum Pseudomonadota; class Alphaproteobacteria; order HIMB59; genus CACPNW01. The sequence goes on from CACLXJ010000001.1 coordinate 105,002, forward strand.
TGTGATGGATACATTTCAAGTTGCCAAAAAATTTAAAATACCTGTGATTGCAGATGGAGGAATAAAAACATCAGGTGATATTGCAAAAGCTATAGCAGGTGGCGCAAGTGCTTGCATGATAGGTTCATTATTTGCTGGCACAGAAGAATCACCAGGAAAATTATTAACGATAAAAGGTAAAAAATTTAAATCATATAGAGGCATGGGTTCTGTAGGCGCAATGCAAAAAGGATCTTTTGATCGATACTCACAAGAAGAAACAAAGAATGCAAAAAAATTAGTAGCAGAAGGTGTGGAAGGAATGGTTCCATATAAAGGTAAAGTAGAAGATGTAGCGTATCAACTTGTTGGCGGTTTAAAATCTTCTATGGGTTACACAGGTCATAAAACGATTAAGAAAATGCAAGGCAATTGTAAATTTGTCTTTATCTCTAAAGCAGGAGCCCGCGAAAGTAATGTTCACGATGTCATTATGTAATAATGTATCGAATCATCATTGAATTGATACAATATAATATAAATGACGTCCGCATCAACAAAACATAAGGTAGCAATCGTAATGGGTAGTAAATCTGATTATGCTACTATGAAAAATTGTGAAAAAATTTTAAAATTACTGAAAGTTAAGTTTGAAACTAAAATTGTTTCTGCACACCGAACCCCAGACAGAATGTTTAAATTTGCCAAAGCGGCTGAAGAAAATAATATTTCTGTCATCATTGCCGGAGCAGGTGGTTCTGCGCATTTGCCAGGAATGATTGCATCATTGACAACTATACCTGTGATCGGTGTACCTGTAGAAAGTCGTAAATTAAAAGGATTAGATAGCTTATTATCAATAGTGCAAATGCCAAAAGGAATTCCTGTTGGCAGTGTTGCAATTGGTGAGGATGGAGCAATGAATGCAGGTTTATATGCAGCATCTATTATTGCTCTTTCAAATAAAGACATAAAGAAAAATTTAAAAAATTATCGAAGTAAACAATCAAAAGCTGTTAAACAAAAACCATAAGTCATGAATACACCCACACTTGGTATTATCGGTGGTGGACAATTAGGAAGTCTCTTAGCAGATGCTGCAAAAAAAATAGATATTAAAACTGTCATATTGAGTGATGATCCTGATGCACCTGGAAAACACTTTGCTTCTAAATTTATTTTTGGTCAGTATGATGATGATACAACGATAAAAAATTTTATTAATGAAGTTGATCTTGTTACATATGAATTTGAAAATATACCCTTTGCAATATTAAAAAAAATCAATGAAAAGAAAAAAGTTTTACCAAAACCAGAAATTAATCAACTCATTCAACACAGAGAAACGGAAAAAAATTTTCTAAATAATAATAATATAACAACAACAAAATATGTAACTATCAAAAATGAAAAAGATTTGAGTGAAATTGAAAATTTACTTCCTGGTTTGTTAAAAACAACAACATTAGGATACGATGGTAAAGGTCAGTATAAATTAAACAATACAGATGATATTAGTAACCAGATTGATTTTACGAAAGAATATATCTTAGAAAAGCTTATTCATCTTAAAAAAGAAATTTCAGTTGTTATTACTCGTTATGATCAAAATAGTTATGAGATCTATGAACCTATTGAGAATGTTCATGAAGAACAAATTTTAAAATATTCAACAATACCAAGTGATATTCCTGATAATATACAAACAAAATCAATTGAGTGGGCAAAACAAGTTGCAGAAAAACTAGATTACATTGGGACGTTATGCGTAGAGTTTTTTATTGATGCTGATGATAATTTATATGCTAACGAAATTGCTCCTCGTGTTCATAATTCTGGACATCTTACAATGAACTCTCATAATATTAGTCAATTTGAAAATCATGTACGGGCAGTATGTGGTTTAGAAAAAATCAAAACAAAAAAATTGTACAATGCCAAAATGATTAATTTAATTGGGGATGATATTACACCGTACCGAAATAAAACATTTAAGGAAAACGAATTTTTTTATGATTATTTAAAAACAGAAATTAAAAATAAAAGAAAAATGGGTCATATAACGATTATTGAAAAATAATTTATTAACTTTAATTAAATTGATTCGTTAACTGCGTTACTAATTGATATTTATTGACAACATTTACTAAATCCTCTCCTTCACGAAAAGATTGTTTATCTAATTGCTTACTTGGATCTCCTCCAGGCCATATTCGCCAACTATCATTATCAACAACATCAGATAGAACTAGAGAATTATCCGATACTTTAAAACCAAGCTCAAACTTAATATCAACTAAATGTATAGGACCATCAATTGTCTTAATAGTTTTCCATTTGTCTTCAATAAGCTCAAAACTTGGAAGAATAATTTCATTAATAGCTATATCTAATTCCATATCAGACAGTAATTTTTTGGTTTTCATCAAGCTTTTACTTGTCATAGGTTGTTTGGGAGAAAATAATTCCCAATCTTCTCCAGTTTTTACAAAAGGATCTGTAAATACACCCTCTTCCCATTTTCCATCTTTTAAAAATTGTCTTCTTGCTTCACTCTCATCCATTTGAACAGGTTCTGCAACATGAGGAGGAATAACAACAGCTTGTTTATGAAATATTTCCCAAACTAAGTTTTCAAATTGATGAGGATTACTTTTGTCTTTTACAAATTGAGTGTTTCTACTTAAATAACTTCCCCATGCATAACGTCTCACTACAAATTCTAAAGGAAGCATATTACAGTTGTAACTTAAAAGACTATTTGGCGAATCTTGTTCAACAAATGATGTTGCAATACCTGCCTTGGTTAGCATACTAAAAACATTGCTTGTTTGTTTTGTCTTTTGAATTCCAATGTCTTTAATTTCCTCTTTCTTCGCTGCATCCCCACCTGTTAAAAAATCTTTTGTTACTATACGAATGATATTTTGATCGTTTGTTTTTTCAATAATTTTTGTTTTTCCTTCAACTAAAAATGAATTACTCATCGATATATCTCCAACCAATATCTTTTCGATAATATCCTTCATCCCAATTAATTTGATTGATTACTTCATGAATAGTTTCTCTAATAGTTTTTAAATCTTTACCCGTACTAGAGATATTTAATACGCGCCCACCATTAGAGAGCCATTTATTTTCTTTAAGTATTGTTCCTGCATGAAACAAATACTGATCTTTTGTTAAAGATAGATTTTCCAAATTATTAACTGATGTCAATTTTTTATAATCCTCAGGATAACCATTAGCAGCCATCACTACTGTCATGGCATAATCATTTTTCCACATAATTTTATCAATTTCATTTAAAGTGCCTTTTGCAGAAGCATGGAGGAGTTCTAATAAATCTGTTTCTAATAGTGGAATAATTGCTTGTGTTTCAGGATCACCAAAACGAACATTAATTTCGAGTAAATTTGGACCTTTATCTGTTAGAATTAATCCTGCATAAAACATTCCTTGATAGTTGATACCTTGTTCAGCAAGATGTTGAATAATAGGCTCAACAAATGTTTTGGATAATTCATGCATTTTATTTGATGAAATAGAAGGGACAGGTGTGTAGGCCCCCATACCACCAGTGTTTAACCCTTTTTCTCCTTCTAAGATTTTTTTATGATCTTGTGCTGTAGTAAGTGGTAACACAAATCCATTTTTATCAACAAGTGAAAATAAACTTACCTCTTCACCAACTAAAAACTCCTCAATAACAACAACTGAACCAGCATCACCAAAAGAATTATCTTTAAAACATTTAATTAGTGCATCTTTTGCATCCTCCTTTGTTTGACAAATAATGACTCCTTTTCCCGCTGCTAAACCATCAGCTTTAATAACAAGAGGATAGGATTGGTTTTGACAAAAATTTAAGCCGTCATCATAGTTGTCAAATACGTCATAAGCAGCTGTTGCAATATTTAATTTTTTACAAATATCTTTTGTAAACTTTTTTGATTTTTCTAGCTCAGCTCCCATCTGATCAGGACCAAAAACTAATATAGAATTGTTCATTAAGAGGTTTGATAAACCTTTAGTTAAAGGTAACTCAGGACCAATAACTACAAGATCAATTTTACTTTCTAAACAAAATTGAAGAATGGCGTTTTGATCATTAACATCTGTATTTATCGATGAAGCAATTTTACTGATAGCATCACTACCTGGGATGCAATATAAATTAGAACAATTTGGAGATCGTTTTATACCATAACATAGGGCGTGCTCCCTTCCACCATTACCTATTACAAGTACATTCATGAAAAAAAATAATTCATTTATTAGTTATTTGAAGCAAGACTTAAAAATGATAGTTTTTTTAAACTTTCATCGTTCAAGTAATCTAAAGGCCTAATAGGATACTCTCCTGTGAAATAATGATCAGTAAATTGAGGATTATCATTATCCCTACCATCATATCCAAGAGCTTTATACAAACCATCTAATGATAAAAATTTTAATGATTTAGCTCCAATATATTTACGCATTTCCTCTATATTTTTATTTGCTGCCAATAATTCATCTTGCGTGGGAGTATCAACTCCATAAAAATCGGGATATTTAATGGCTGGTGAAGCAATGCGCATATGCACTTCTTTTGCTCCAAAATCATAGAGCATTTTTATTATCTTAGTGGATGTTGTTCCTCGAACCAGTGAGTCGTCAATTAAAACAACTTTCTTATTTTTAATAGAACTTTGGTTAGGATTAAGTTTTAACTTTACACCTAAACTTCTAATTTGCTGAGTCGGTTCAATAAATGTCCTACCCACATAATGATTTCGTATTAATCCTAACTCAAAAGGAATACCAGATTCTTGACTAAAGCCAAGTGCAGCAGGAACACCAGAATCTGGAACTGGGACAACTACATCAGTCTTAATATCCGTTTCTCTTGCTAAGTACGTTCCTAAATTTTTTCTATATTCATAGGCAGTTTTGTTTTTTAAAATACTATCTGGTCGCGAAAAATAAATATATTCAAAAACACATGGTTTAATTTGTTTTTTTGGGAATGGTCTTCTACTCTCAACTTTATTATCTTTAATTATTACAACTTCACCATTTTGAATTTCACGAATAAATTTTGCACCAATAATATCTAAAGCGCAAGTTTCAGATGCAAGGATAAATGCATTTTTAAATTTACCTAAAACAAGTGGGCGAATACCTAAAGGATCTCTTGCGCCAATCAGTGTACCATTAGCAACAATTGATAAAGCGTAACCACCTTGAATTTGCATTAAAGCATCAATGATTTTATTTATAATATCTTTCTTTTTTGAACGAGCAACAAGTTGGACAATAGTTTCAGTATCTGATGTTGTTTGAAATATTGCCCCTTCACGTACCATTTGCTCACGAAGCAAAAGTGCGTTTGTTAAATTACCATTGTGAGCAATACTAATCGCTCCTCCATGAAGGTCCGCATAAAAAGGTTGTATGTTTCTTATAGTCTCACCACCTGTTGTCGAATAACGATTGTGCCCGATTGCAATTTTTCCTTTTAATTTTTCTAGTGATTGTTTTTTTGTAAAATTATCTCCAACCAATCCAAATTTTCTTTCTGAATGATAAGAGTTGCCATCATAACTTACAATGCCACAACCTTCTTGACCACGATGCTGTAAGGCATGTAAACCAAGAGCTGTTAAGGCTGCAGCATCTTTAGTTCCACTTATTCCAAAAACTCCACACTCCTCATTAAATCTGGGAACATGAGATTGCCTTACCTCGAATTTTTTTTGGAAATTTTGTTGATTTTTCATCTTACTGTTGTCTTGTTAAAAGTGTTTTTGCAACCATCTGTAATGCTCTTGGATAAACCTTATGCTCTTCTATCAATATTTTCTTTGAGAGTGATTCGGTATTATCTTTCTTCAAAATCTTAACTTTTTTTTGCAATATAATCTTTCCAGAGTCAATTTTAGCGCTTACGTAATGAACACTACAACCAGAATAGCTTACTTTAGCCTTTATGGCCTGATCCTGAGCATTTAAGCCTTTGAAAGCTGGAAGATAAGATGGATGAATATTGATTAATCGCGAACGCCACTGCCTTACAAATTTTGAGTCTAAAACTTGCATAAAACCAGCCAAACAAATGATATCTATATTTTTTAGATACTTCATGACTTTGTTTTCGAAATTTTTTCTTGAAATAAAATATATAAATGGAATTTTATTTTTTTTGCCTATAGTTAAACCTTTTGCTTTGGAGTTATTAGAGACGACTAATTGAACCTCTACTAAACTTTGTTTTTTAACTGATGACTGTATTAGTGATTCTAAATTGGAACCTCTTCCCGATATGAAAATAGCAACTTGTAATTTTTTCAACTAATTGTGCACCTTGATGATTTGTTAACTTCTATTTTCCCAATTTCGAAAATATCTAAATTTTCATCTTTTATTAATTGCTCAAATTCTTTGTAATTATTTTTTGAAATAGTAATTATCAAACCTAATCCACAATTAAAGGTCTTCAACATTTCTTCATCTGAAATGTTAGCTAAACTTTGAAACCATTGGAAAATTTCTTCATCACAAATAAATTTTTTATCAATCCTTGCTGATAAATTTTTAGATAGCATTCTTGGTGCATTACCAATAATACCTCCACCTGTTATATGCGAAACACCATTGATAAGATTTGTTGTTAAAATTTTTTTTAAAAAAGGAAAATACAAATTCGTTGGAGCCATTAAGGCTGCTGCATTTGTTTCATAAGATGATTTAAATTCTGTTTTTTTATATAGATCTATATTTTTATCTTTTAAAACTTTTCGAATGAGAGAATATCCATTTGAATGAAAACCCGAAGATCTAATCCCATATAGAAGATCATCTTCTTTTATGACATCCTTTTTAGGTAAAATTTTTTCTCTTTCCACTACACCAACGCAAAATCCAGCAAAATCAAAATCGTCTTTTTTATAAAGCCCAGGCATCTCAGCTGTTTCACCGCCAATGAGAGAACAATTATTTATTTTGCAAGCTTCAGTGATGCTTTTCATAATTTTTAAAAAAGAATTTTTATCAATCTTGGAAGAAGCGTAGTAATCTAAAAAAAATAACGGCTCTGCACCATGACAAAGAATATCATTAAGACACATGCCAACAAGATCATGACCTAAACCATCTAAAATGTCAGTTTCAATCCCTAATAATATTTTTGTCCCTATGCCATCTGTTCCAGATACCAACAAAGGATCTACATATCCACATTTTTTAAGATCAAAAATGCCCCCAAATCCGCCAATTTTATCAAAATTTCCAGCTCTGTTTGTTGATTTGCTTAGTTCAGAAATATCTTCGACAAGGGCATCTGTATTTTCTATATCAACCCCTGCTTCTTTATATGTTGTCATATTTAATTAGTAATAAACGAATCGTTAACGAGTAAACTATTAATATAGTAAATTAAGTTGATTCGTACTCATAATGACAAATACAATTCAAATTCTCTCCATTGAGAAGACAGGGAAAGAAAGTTCACTACAAAAAGAATATAATAATAAATCCATCAAAATTATAGATGGATATTTCTTTTCGACAAATCTTGATGATCAAAAGTTTACTAAAATAAGTAAACTTATTTCTAATGACGTTTCTCAAACAATATTAACTAAAAAAAATGTAAATAAGATTTTATCTAGTTATAGTAATTTCAACTGGGTTGTAGAAATAAAATTTTTACCAGGTGTAACTGACAATATAGCTACAACTGTAAAAGAAATAATCAAAGATAATCTAAAAAGTAGTTTTAAAAGCTTTGAACTTGGTTCAACAAAAATTATTTTAATAAAAGGAAGAAAAGAAGATATTACCAAAATATCTAAAAATGAAGCAAATCCCTTAATTCAAACAATTAAGATTTATCCATTTAAAAAATATTTAAATAATTTTAAAAAAAATCAGTTCAAAATAGAAAAGGTAAAATTACCGAAAAAAAAATATAGTAAAAAAGAAATAAATTTGGATATTTCTGATTATCATCTCAGCCTCATTGGTAAACTTGGTATTGAAGAAAATGATAAATCTAGAAGAGGAACACTTGGCTTAGATCTAGAATCTTTAAAAACTATAAGAAATTATTTTTACACTATAAATCGTAAACCAACTGATGTAGAAATAGAAACATTAGCACAGACGTGGTCAGAGCATTGTAAACACAAAATATTTTCAGCTAAAATTGATGATATTCAAGAAGGTATATTTAAAAAATACATTAAAGGCGCTACTGAAAAAATTATTCAATTAAGAAAAGATAATTTTTGTGTTTCTCTTTTTACGGATAATGCAGGGGCAATAGAATTTAATAAAGATTGGATTATTTGCCATAAAGTTGAAACACATAATACACCTTCAGCCTTAGATCCATTTGGTGGTGCAATCACTGGAATTGTTGGTGTAAATAGGGATTGTCTTGGATTTGGGAAAGGAGCAAAACCTATAGCTAATACGTATGCATATTATTTAGCAGACCCAAATAAAAAATATCAATTGTATCGTCAAAAAAATAAGGATCCAATGCTTCCAGCAAATTTTATTGCTAAGGGTATTATAAGTGGTGTTAGAGTTGGAGGAAATTGTTCAGGTATTCCTACTCCTCAAGGTAATGTGTATTTTGATGACCGGTTTGCAGGAAAGCCTCTTGTATTTTGTGGAACAGTTGGGATCATACCAAAAAAAATAAAAGGAAAATTATCGCACAAGAAAAAAGCTAATCCAGGGGATATTATACTAATGGCTGGAGGTAGAGTTGGAAAAGATGGTATTCACGGTGCAACATTTTCATCAGAAGAATTAGATCCTAATAGTCCAGTCTCTGCAGTACAAATTGGTGATCCAATAACACAAAAGAAAATGTCTGATGTCATCATTAGAGAATTACGTGATGAAAATCTATACTCAAGTATAACAGATAATGGAGCAGGAGGACTATCATCATCAATAGGAGAAATGGCAAAAGAGAGTGGTGGTTTTATAGTTAATATTGAAAAAGTTCCTCTCAAATATAATGGATTATATCCATGGGAGGTCTGGGTTTCTGAATCACAAGAAAGAATGACACTAGCAGTACCTCCAGCTAATGTAAAAAAAGTTATAAAGAGATTTAATGCAAGAGGTGTGGAAGCAACAATAATTGGTAAGTTTATTAAAAAAGAAAAAGCCATTGTAAAATATAATAAAACTGAAATTCTCAATTTAGATATGGAATTTCTTCATGAAGGTTATCCTAAATTAAATTTAAAAACATCTTTTCCAAAAATTAAAATAGAAAAGAAAAAAATAATTAAAAAAAGTTCCTTGATAGATAAATTACATAAACTTCTCTCTAGTCCAAATATTGTATCAAAAGAATTTATAGCCACGCAATATGATCACGAAGTACAAGCTACCTCTATTATAAAACCATTACAAGGCGAAGGCAGAGTTTTTGGAAATGCTACCGCTATCAAACCTCTATTTGATGATGAAAAATCAATAGCTCTTTCTCAAGCTGCTTATCCTCAGTACGCCGAAACAAATCCTTATGATATGGCTGGGAGCTCTATTGATACAGCATATAAAAATTTAATTGTAACTGGTGCCAATTCAAAAAAAATTGCAATTCTTGATAACTTTTGTTGGTGCAGCTCTGATGAACCTGGTCGCTTATATCAATTAAAAGAAGCGGCAAAAGCTTGTTATGATTATGCAGTTGCTTACCAAACACCTTTTATTTCAGGAAAAGATAGTATGTTTAATGATTTTAAAGGTTTTGATAAAACTGGAAAATCAGTTAAAATTTCAATACCTCCAACATTGCTTATTTCTTCTATTGGAGTGGTAGATAAAATTTCACACTTAACTAAAATAACACCAGATGATGGTGATATACTTTTAGTTTTAGGAAATACCCATAATGAATTACAAGATAGTGTTTATTCAAAAATTATAGGTTATGAAAAATCAAAAAATCCAGTTGTAAGTAGCAAGGATGCTCTTCGAACATATAGAAATTTTGAAAAAGCTAATAAACTCAGAATTATAAATTCTGCAATTGGAGTAGATTTGGGTGGAATTGGAATTGCAGTTACAAAGATGGCAATTGCTTCAAAGAAAGGTTTGACCATTGATTTAAAACTAATAAATAAAATCTCAGTTGACCAATTTTTATTTTCTGAAACACAAAGTAGAATTCTTGTTTCCATGAAAAAAAATAAGTTAGCCAATTTTAAAAAAATATTTAAAGCTTCTAATTATACAATTATTGGTAAATGTACGGGCTCAGATCTAATTGAGTTTAAAGATAACAAAAAAATTATTAGAGGTAAAATTTCAGATTTTGCAAAGTCATACAAAAAAAATATTAGAGGGTTATGAACGTATTAGTCTTATCAGGTTATGGTATTAATTGTGAAAATGAAACCCTGCATGCTTTTGAAGTAGTAGGATTTAAAGGAAAAATTGTTCATATTAATGATCTAATACAAAATCCTAAACAACTTTATAATTATCAAGTGTTCGCTATACCCGGTGGTTTTTCTTATGGCGATGATACAGGTTCAGGAAATGCAATGGCAAAAAAAATTATGATCAATTTGTATGATCAGCTAATAGATTTTTCACTAAAAGATAAATTAATCATAGGCATTTGTAATGGATGCCAGATATTAATTAATCTTGGTTTAGTTCCAAGCCTAAATAAAAAAGATCCAGAAGTAGCAATGGTTGAAAATAAATCTGGTAGCTATGAGTGTAGATGGGTTGATGTAAAAGTGGGTAAAAATAAATCACCATGGCTAAAAAATATTAGTATCTTGAACTTGCCTGTCGCTCATCAAGAGGGGAAATTCATGATACCTGTGAATCTACTTAAAAGTATCAAAGCTAATAATCTTATTGGTTTACAATACATTGATCACAACAAGAAATTGGCAAAAGGTCAATTTCCCTTTAATCCTAATGGATCTAAAGATGATATAGCTGCGTTAACAAATCAAAATGGAAATGTTCTTGCAATGATGCCTCACCCAGAAAGAGCATTTTATCATTATCATGTTCCTAATTGGCAAAACAATACTTCTAAAAGATTTGGCGATGGATATAAAATTTTTATGAACGCAAAAAAATTCTTTTCATAAATTATACTGCTATATCTACTATTTTTTTCATAACAGTTGGCATCCTAGAGCTAGAATAAGATGATTTCTTTATCCAATTACTTTTTGATAATTTAGCTTTTATAACATTACCATAAAAAATTTCTGTTTCTAAATCAAAATGACTAAATGAATATTCAAATGAACCTTTAGATTGTAATTTTGTTTTTATTTTTTGTATTTCTTGATCAGTAATTAATAATTTCTTGTTTTTGACCCATACATCATTTGGTACTTCAAGCATGGAGGCCAACATTCCTTTATTTGGTCTACTTCTCACAAGGATTTCATTCTTTTCATTCACAATTACATAAGCTCTTGTATACTTTATGGGCTTAATAGTTTTCTTTTTAAGTTTTAAAGGAATTTTTAGCTGTAAATTTTTTTTATATGATTGGCAAAATTTATTAATTCCACAAATATTACATTTAGGGTTTCTAGGAAGACAGATCTCTGATCCGTAATCCATAAAAGACTGAATTAAAATTGAAGAGTATTTATCTGAGATGAATTTTTTTCCTAAATCTTTGAGTTTATTTTTGACTTTATTAATTGGTTTATCGATAGCATGTAACCTAACCAAAATTCTCTCAATATTAGCATCAAGTGGTATGACTGATTGATTATATCCTATTCCAAGAATTGCTTTTGCAGTGTAATCTCCAATACCAGGAAGTTGGATGAGTTCGTCATAAGTTTGTGGTATGTTATTTTTAAAATTTTTTTTAATTATTTTTGCAGACTTTAATAAATTTCTGGCTCTTGAATAATAACCAAGGCCTGACCAGAACTTTAAAATATTTGGCTCTGAAGTTTGCGCTAATTTATTTAGTGAAGGCCATTTTAAAATAAAATCATTAAATTTATTTTTTACGGTATTTACTGTTGTTTGTTGGAGCATATACTCACTTACAAACACAAAGTATGGATCAGGTAAATTTAGAGTATTTTTCTTCCGCCACGGTAAATTTCTAGCATTCATGGAATACCATTGAAGCAAAAACTTTATTACTTGTGTTTCTTGTTTAAACATATTGCTTTCATATTTAGGTACTATAAATTATTTATGCATATGGACAAAAAAAATATAAAGCAAAAAAGAACATTTGTTCCACAATCTATTGGAGATACTCTTAGAAAAGTTAATAGAAAATTTTCCTCTAAATATAATCGTACGGAATTTATAATTAACTCCAAATGGCATGAAATTGCTGGTAGTTATTTTAAAGAATATTCAGAGCCATTAAATGTTTCAAGGGTGCGTGATTTTGAAAATGATGTAGGTGAGACAGTATATAAAAATTATCTAAATGTGAGTGTTGCCCCAGCCGCAGCCATTGAATTTCAACACTTTAAGGACACTATAATTGAAAAAATTAATACTTATTTTGGTTATAAAGCTATTATAGACTTGAGAATTCATCAAAATTACATACCTAAATATATTCATATGAAACAAAATAAAAAAAAACAAATTGATAAAGATGACATAGAATTTGTTAAGCGAAACATTAAAGAATTTCAAAATTCCGATTTAAAAAAATCGCTATTAAATTTAGGTAATAAAATTACAACTGAGGACAAATAATGAAAATTAAAATTTTATTTATTTCTATTATACTATCACTACTTTTTATTAATGCCAAAGCAGCTGAAAACTCAATACTAGATGTTAAAGATAATGATTTTTATATTGGGGAAGACAATGCTCCAATTACAATTATAGAATATGCTTCAATGTCTTGTAATCACTGTGCAGATTTTCATAATGATACTCTGGCAGAGTTAAAAAAAGAGTTTATTGATACTGGTAAAGTTAAATTTATTTTTCGTGATTTCCCATTTAATTATCCTGCTCTTGCTGGGAGTATGATTTTAAGATGTGTCCCAGAAGATGTAAGATACGATTACATGAATGGCCTTTATAAGCTCCAAAATAATTGGGTTAATAGAGATCATTCAAAAACAAAATCCGAGTTATATAAAATAATGCAAAGTGGTGGTATGCAACAAGGAGAATTTGATGCATGTTTAAGTAATGTTGAATTAGAGAATCAATTACTTGAGAGTGTAATGGAAGCTCAGAGAGAATATAAAATAGGTTCTACCCCTTCATTCATTGTTAACGGAGTACTATATTCAGGGAATAAAAACATAAAAGAGTTTAGACAAATCATCGATAAAATATTATCACAATAGTTGATGATTAATTTTAGGACCCTTAAAGTCAAAGGCTTTAAGTCTTTTGTAGAACCAACAGAAATTTTGATTGAAAATGGTTTGACAGGAATTGTGGGTCCAAATGGATGTGGCAAATCCAATCTCGTTGAAGCTTTTAGATTCGTTATGGGTGAACTTTCTCCAAAACAAATGAGAGGAAGCGAACTAGATGATGTTATATTCAATGGTACAGATGATAGACCAGCATGGGATATTGCTGAGGTTTCCATAGATTTAGATAATAAAGCAAGAAAAGCTCCAAGTATTTTTAATGAAAGTGATACCATTGAAGTCACGAGAAGAATATGGCGAGGTGAGGGATCTGAATATAGAGTAAACGGAAAAGAAGTTCGGTTGAAAGATGTTCAATTATTATTTGCTGACGCTGCAACTGGAGCTAGATCGACCTCAATGGTCAGCCAAGGTAGAGTTGGAGCTATAATCGCTGCTAAGCCTGAGCAAAGAAGAACATTACTCGAAGAAGCTGCAGGAATTACTGGTCTTCACTCAAGACGACACGAAGCTGAATTACGATTAAATGCTACTGAAAATAACTTAGAACGTGTTAAGGACGTATTAAAAGCACAAGACGAACAACTTACAATATTAAAGAAACAATCTAAACAAGCTGAAAGATACAAATACATACAAAAAGATATTACTAAAGCAAGGGCAAGATTATTTTATAAGAAATGGATTGATGAAAAAGATAAATTAAAAATTGCTAACGAAAAAATTCAATCTGAGACAAATGTAGTAAATGATCAAACACAAGTTGTTGCACAAATAAATGTCGAATTTGAAAAAGTACAAGAAAGCCTCCCAAATCTTAGACTCCAAGAAAGTAAGGTTGCAGCTGAGCTTCAGAAATATTCTATTAGTTTAGAAAACCAAGAAAAAGAAATTGAAAGAGCGAATATTGCAGTAGACGAAACAAAAGTCCGCATAGAACAAATAAAAAATGATATTGATAGAGAGAAGTTTTTATTTGAAGATGCAAAGCAAAATCTTGAAAGAGTACAAGAAGAAAAATCAATTCTGTTAAAACAGCAAGGTGATCTTTTTATTCAAACTGATGATGATCTAAATAATGAAAATGTTTCTGATAAAAAAAATAATAATAACCCAATAATTGATTATCTAGACTTTGAAGATGGTCTTGAACAAGCAATTGCTGCAGTTTTTTCAGATGAGTTAATTGCATCAATCGATGAAGAACAGAGTATTTTTTGGAGAAAATTAGATGTGGAAGACTCTTCTTTTAATTCAGAAATTACGAAATTTTCTTCTCTAATCAAAGCACCAGATAATTTGAAAAAAAAATTAGAATTTGTTGGATTAATAGAAAATAAAGAAAATGTTCTAGAAATTCAAAAAACCTTAAA
>CACLXJ010000002.1 GCA_902610845.1 uncultured Alphaproteobacteria bacterium
TTAGAAAATGAATAAATTTATTGATATAGTTAAAGTAGATTTAAAAAATCATATAAGTTACCCATATCTACCAGATGAAAAAATAAAACTAAGCATATATAGTTTTATCAAATCTTATATTGATATTGATTTTAGGGTAGTATTTTTATTCAGATTTTCACAATTTTTATTGAACAAAAATTTTAAAAAATTATCTCTGTTGATATATTTTAGATTAAAATCAAGGTATAACATTGATATTTCACCATATTGTAAAATAGAAAATGGCTTTAAAATAGTTCATGCATTTAATATAGTTATTGGATCTGGAGCAAAAATAGGAAGTAATTTTGTTTGTTTTAATAATGTCAATATTGGTAATAAAAAAATTGGTTGGAGACAATCACACAGAAATGATGAAATGCCTACTATTGGTAAAAATGTTGTTGTTGCTCCACAAAATATAATAGTTGGAAATATAAATATAGATAATAATATTTCTATACATGCAAATCAAGTGATCTCAAATAATATTAATAATAATGATAAAATCTCAAATTATAAATTTTCTAAAATTCTAAATGATCAATAATAGAATAGTTATTTATACAGCACTTTTTGGTGAATATGATAATTTACAAAAACCATTATTTTTTGGTAAAAATATCGACTTTATATGCTTTACTAACAATTTTGATTTAAAATCAAAATATTGGAAAATTGTTTATCTTGAAAATTTATTTGAAAATAAAAAAATGAATAGATATGTAAAATTTCACCCTCATAAATATCTTTATAATTACAATATTAGTATATATATTGATTCTAATGTACAAATTTATTCATCAATACTTAAAAAAATTAATTTTAATATAGCGAATAATTTAATAGCAATACCACAACATCCTTTTAGAAAAAATATTAGTGAGGAAATTAATTTTTGTATAGAAAATAAATTAATTGATAAGAATATTATGACAAATAATATAATAGAAAAGAATTTTGATATTGTTAATAATAAATATACATTAACAGCCAATAGAGTATTAATAAGAAAGCATAATGATACTAGGTGTATTCAACTAATGAGTATCTGGTGGAAATATTACTTATCAGGTATTACTAGAGATCAGATATCTCTTCCATTTGCTTTAAATGAAATTAAATTTTTTATACATATTATTAAGTCTAAATATTCCTTTTTAGATTTTTTTATGGTTTGGCCTCATTTGAATGAAAAAAAAATAAATAAAATCAAATTTTATACAAAAATGTCTATATTTATATTATTACTTAAATTCATAGGATTGTTATATGATCATAAAAGGTAATGAATTAATTAATTTAATTAATTCAAAAAAAAACAGCTCATTAGAATTGGGTTGTGGTAACAATAAAAAAAATAAAAATTATCTTGGTGTTGATGTTCTTGAAAATTCTAGCGCAGAAATTGTTGGGGAAATATTTGAAGTACTTCAAAACATAAATGATAATTCTGTTAATAGTATTTCTTCTTATCATTTTTTTGAACATATTGACGGCCAAAAAAAATTATTTGATGAATGCTATAGGGTTCTAAAAAAAAATTCTGAAATGACAATCGTAGTTCCGCATTTTTCTAATCCTCATTTTTATTCTGATCCAACTCATAGAGCAAACTTTGGTATTTTTACATTTTCATATTATTCAAATGAGAATCTATACTTTAGAAAAGTGCCAACTTATTGGAAAAAAAAATTTAATATTAAAAGAATTGATATAATTTTTAAGTCATATAGACCAAAGTATATAGCTCATGCATTTAAAAAAATTTTACAATTATTTTTTAATTCTAGTTATTTTATGCAAGAGATATACGAAGAAAATTTTTGCTATTTATTTCCTTGTTATGAAATACAATTTATATTAAAGAAATAATTTATGGATAATAAAAAAATTTTTTTTATTTCAGGTGTTGCAGGTTTTTTAGGAAGTCATTTAGCAGATAGGCTAATTGAATTAAATCATAAAGTAATTGGTTGTGATAATTTAATAGGAGGGTACGAAGATAATATACCTGATAAAGTTGAGTTCCATAATGTTAATTGTAATAATTTTGAGCAGATGTCACTTATAATGAAAAATGTTGATATCGTTTATCACTGTGCTGCAACTGCATATGAGGGTCTTTCTGTTTTTAGCCCACATATAATAACACAAAATATAGTTACTGCATCGACTGGAATTATTACTGCTTCTATATCAAATAATGTTAAAAGATTTATAATGTGCTCATCTATGGCACGATATGGAACAAATCCTGTACCATTTACTGAAGATATGACAGCAAAGCCTCAGGACCCTTATGGTATTGGTAAGTTGGCCTCTGAAGATATTTTAAGGTGTCTAGCAGATGTTCATGGGATGGAATGGGTAATAGCTGTACCTCATAATATAATTGGCGTTAGACAAAAATATGATGATCCTTATAGAAATGTTGCAAGTATATTTATTAATTTAATGTTGCAAAATAAACAGCCTTACATTTATGGGGATGGTAATCAAAAAAGATGTTTTAGCTTTATTTCTGACGATATTGATCCACTAATTGAAATGGCTTTTAATAATAATTGTGTAAAAGAAATAATTAATATTGGTCCAGATGATGAATTTATTACAATAAATGAATTAGCAGAGACTATTGCAAAAATTTTAAATTTTGATTTAAATATACAATATACACAGGGTAGGCCGCAAGAAGTAACCTTTGCAAACTGTTCAGCAGATAAAGCAAGACAATTATTTGATTATAATCCAAAAGTTAAATTAGAAGAAGGTCTTAAAGAGATGATCCAATGGATAAAAAAAAGAGGTATTAAAGAATTTAAATACCATTTAGATTTAGAAATTAAAAATAATAAAACACCAGAAACTTGGAGCAAAAAATTATTTTAAAAGTTGCATGTTTATTACCATATAGAAAAAATGTAGCCCCTGCTCAAAGATTTCGGTGGGAGCAGTGGGAGAAATTTTTAAATAATGATAAATGTAAATTTAAAATTATATATTTTTCTAATAAAAAAATAGAGCATTACTTTAAAAAAAAAAAATTCTTTTTATTATTTTTTTTTTATATCTTGAATTTTTTTATATATTTTTGCAAAATTATTAAAAATTTAAATTCTAATTATTTTATTATAGGCCGAAATGCGATATTACCTGGAATACCAATTTTTGAAACTTTTTTATATTTAATTAATAAAAAATTAATTTATGATTTTGATGACGCTATTTATCTTTCTCCAGTAAATGATAATTTTTTTATTAATACATTAAGATTTAAATGGAGAGTAAGGTATATTGCAAAGTTATCAAAAATGATTTTTGTTGGTAATAGATTTTTAGAAGATTATATAAAAAAATATAATAGAAATACTTACATTATTCCAACAACGGTGGACATTAACAATTATAATTCTAAGTTAGAAACTAATTCTTCTAAAGTAATTGTTGGCTGGACTGGTAGTAAATCAACATCAATTTATATTCAAGAAATTATTCCGGTATTAGAAAAAGTTAATCAAAAAGTCCCTTTTGACATAATAGTCTTAGGTGCTAAGATTGATTTAGGTTCTTTAAGTGGCAAATGTGTGATTTGGAATTCTAAAAATGAAGAAAAATTTATTAGAAAAATGGACATTGGGCTGATGCCATTACCTGATAATAAATGGACACAAGGTAAGTGCGGATTAAAAGCTATTCAATATTCAAATTACTTTATACCATCAATAGTTTCTGATGTGGGAGTAAATGAAGAAGTAATTATTAATGATCAAACTGGTTATGTCATTCAAAATAATGAAGAATTAGCTGATAAGTTGATTAACTTGATTAAAAATAAAAAATTAAGGATGGAAATGGGCATTAAAGCTAATCATCATGTAAAAAAAAATTATAATTCCGAATATGTAGCTAGTAAAATTATGCTTAAATTAAAAGAAATAATTTAAAGTATGCAATATTTAGATTACATAATTCGATTTGATAGTAGAAACTGTATTAATTATCCTAATGTTGTATGCCAGTCATTTTATGAAGATATATTAGGTTTTTATTCATTTATAATATGTTTTATTATTATTCTTTTTATACTTAAAAAAAATAATGAAATATCCTTGATAATTATTTCATCATTCCTAATAAAAAGCTTAATTGCGTTCTTTGACTCTTTTGTAATACAACTGCCTGAAAATCAAGAAGATGGATTACATTTTTATTTACTTTCTTCTAAATATAATTTTTTAACTTTAAACGAATTTATATCAACTTTTATATCATCAAAAGACTTTCAAAAATATGCTGTTATTATAGGTGGTATATTTAGTATTTTTGGTAAAAGTTATTTATTAATGAAGATGATAAATGTATTTATATCCATTATATCAACTCTAATTTTTTGGAAAATTGCAAAGAAATTATTTAATGAAAATTTTGGCTCAAAAATAGCCACACTCTTTTTTTCATTTCACCCAGCTATTCTAATTTATAGCACTTCTGTACTTCGTGAGCCATTTATAGTTTTGATTTTTCTTATTACTATATATTTTTACATAATGTTTATAATAAGTTTCAAATATCAATACCTACTTATATCTTTATTAGTTAGTATTATACAATTAATATTTCACCCCGGAATGTTATTTACTACTTTATTGGTTTTATTCTTTTCAATTTTTTATTCTATTATTAAATTTTTTAGTATTATTAATATTTTAAAAATAATATCTATGACTTTGTTAATATTTATAATTTCAAGTTTAGTCATATTAAATACAAATTCAGGTTATTTTAATTTTAGTAGCAACCAACCACTAGTAAGTTTTATATTCTGGAAGCAATTTTATTCACAATTACATGCTGGCTCAAGTTTCCCTAATTTTCTTGTTACAAATAATCCGCTATTAATAGTATTATATTCCCCGATAAGATTAATTTATTTTATTTTTTCACCATTTTATATCTCGAAATTGACTTATCTATTAGGTTTTTTAACTGGTTTTATTAATTTTATATTATTATTCTTAATAATAAAAAATTATAAAATTATTATTAAAGATTATTTATTTTTCAGTCTTTTTTCTATTTTTATTATTTTAGCAGTAGTTTTTTCTATTTTTACAGGGACATCAGGAACTGCATTTAGACATAGGGCAAAATTTGATTTTTTATTGCTTATATTGGCAATACCACTTTTTGAACAATACTTTTTTAAGTTTAAACAAAAATTTATAAAATATAATGAGTAAAAAAAATATTTTAATTGCTTGTAATTCAGAATTTGTTTTTAACAAAATGCTTAAGAAATTAATTCTTAAACTTGAATTAAAATATAAAGTTTATGTAGTTTTAAATTTAAATGATAAAGGTGATAAAAAAATTTCTAAAAATATAAATTTAATACACTTTGATTACCCAAATTCATTTTCAATATATAAAATTTTAATTTCACTTAAAAATATGTACAAAATTACTAAAAATATTAGACCAGAAATTATTATTTCTTGCAATAGAAACTCAAGTTTTATTGCGCGATTAATTTGTTTTTTGTATAAACCAAAATTCAACATATATATAGCATATGGTTTTTATTTTCATGACTATCAAAATAAATTAATTTTTTTTCTATCTTATATTTTAGAAAAATTTTTATCATTAAATACTAATTTAACTCTAAGCCAGTCTAACAAAGATACTATGGTTGCTCTTAAGTTTAAAAGCAATAAAAATATAATAAAAACTATTTATAATGGAATTGACACAAATTTATTCAATAAAAATTTTTTTGCTGACCATATAAAAATAAATAAGTCTAAAAAATTATTTTATTTAATTACAAGTGGAAGACTAGTTAAGAACAAAGGTTTTCAGGATTTAATCTACGCTTTAAATGAAATTATAAATAAAAAAATATTGAATATCAGATTGATAATTATTGGCGGCAACATAAAGCAAGATATTTTAAATTACGAAAATACATTAAAAGAAATTGTTACTAATTTAAATCTAAGTGATTATGTCAAATTTACTGGATATACTGATAATGTTGCACAAGAGTTGTCAATTGGTGACTTGTACGTACTTCCATCTTATAGAGAAGGATTTCCGACTAGTATCATTGAGGCAATGAGTTCATCTTTACCTATAATTGCCACTGATATTAGAGGATGTAATGAATGCGTTGAAGAAAATGTAAATGGATTTTTATATAAGAAAAAGGATATTAAATCATTAACAAATAGGATTTTACAGATTTATAATAATAGTGAATTACAAGAAAAATTTTCTAAAAATTCTAGGTCATTGGCTTTAAAACATTATAAAATTGATAAATATATCGATACTCAATTTAATAGTATAGAAAGTCTCATAGATGAAAAATTGTAATTTTAAATCTGTCTTTTCTATTGATGTGGAGGATTGGTTTAATATTTCCAATGTAGATAGTGAACCAAAAATTACAGAATGGGATAATTTACCATCAAGAGTTGAAAGAAACTTTAATAAGTTGCTAGATATTATGTTGGAAAGTAAAGTTAAATCAACGTGTTTTTTTTTAGGTTATTTTGCTAAGAGATTTCCAGAATTAGTAATAAGGGCATTTAATGAAGGTCATGAAATAGCATCACATGGCTTCTATCATCAACTAGCATTTAAACAAACCCCGTCAGAATTTTATGAAGATATATCAGGTTCAAAGAAATTACTAGAGGACATAATCTCAGATAAAGTTTACGGTTATAGAGCGCCATCTTTTTCAGTTACAAATGAGAATAAATGGTTTTTTGAAAAAATAATAGATGCTGGTTACATGTATGATGCTTCTGTTTTTCCAGCAAAGAGAGATAATGGTGGAATGAATATATCTACATTAAAACCTCATATTTTAAAGGATTATGATAACAAGCTTATTGAATTTCCAATGTCAACTATTTCTTATTTTAATAAAAGATTCTGTTTTTCTGGTGGTGGATATTTAAGACTATTTCCTTATAAATTCATTAAGTATTGCGGTAAAGTTGTTAATAAAAACAACATATTAATATTTTATATCCATCCGAGAGAAATTGATGTAAATCATCCTAAATTAAAAATGAATATTGTAAGAAAATTTAAAACTTATATTAATATTGCAGGTACCGAAAAAAAATTAAAAACGATATTGAAAGATTTTGATTTTTACACATTTAAGGATATTATCACATAAAATGAATGTTAGAACTTCACAATTTTTTCATCAATACTCAAAAAGATTCAACGAAATTTATGGTAATGAGAATAATTTTTTAAATAAATTAATAAATAAATATTTTAGAAAATCCATGAGATTAAGATTTGAATATGTTTTTAGAAATTTAAATGATTTTAATAACTCATCTGTTCTTGATGTTGGTTGTGGCCCAGGTCATTACTGTATAGAAGCATATAAAAAAGGCTCTTCAAATATAGTAGGCATTGACTTCGCCCCTAATATGATTGAGCTAGCGAAAAATAAGTTTGCTTCAGATAATATTGATGTCAAATATGATTTTATAATTGATGATTTTATTGATTATGAATTTAAGAACACTTTTGATTATATTTTTTTTATGGGTTTTATGGATTATATTTCAGATCCAGATCAGATAATAAAGAAAGCAATAAAATTAACCAATAAGAAAAGTTTTTTTTCTTTCCCTCAAAAAGGTGGTTTTTTAGCTTTTCAAAGAAAAATTAGATACAGTTATAAATGTAAGCTATACTACTATTCAAAAAGAGATATCGAAAATTTAATAAATAAATATAATATTAAATATCAAATAGAAGAAATTGAAAGAGACTATTTTGTTACAATTGAAAAATAGACTTTATTAGAGGAATACTAACTATCAATAATTTATTTAAACAAAAATATTCAATTATTTTTTTAATTTCAACTTTTTTAAGTGGTTTTCTTTTTTTTATAATTCAAATTCTTTTAACTAAAAATATATCACAGTCTGATTATGGACTGTTTGTATCAATTTATTTATTAATAATTACCTTTTACCCAATAATAAGTTTTGGATTGTTTGATTATGGAATAGATATTTATGAAAAAGAAAATTTTTTATCTTATTTATGGTTTAAAAAAGCTTTTAAAATAATATTCTTCTTATCATTAATTTTTTTAATTTTATCTTTTGCTTATTCGTACTTATTTATTCCAAATCTTAAAACTTTTTATTTAGTTATTATATTAAGTTTTTCAATTTTAGGTCAGATGATGTTTGAATTAACTACTATCAGATTCAAGCTTTACAATGATTATTTACATTATTCATTATGGAATTTAATTCCTAATTTAATTAGATTAATTTTATTGTATTTTTATTTTTTAATTTTTCCTAAGTATGAAATATATGAAATTGCACTTATCTATTCTTTTTCAGCACTAATTATTACTTTATTAGGCATTTATATATTAAGGAAATTTTATAATAATTTATATAAACTATATTCTGATTATATAAAAAATAATACTTTCAGTACTTCTAATAATATAATTTATATTAAAGATGTATTTTATAAAGGAATCCCATATAGCATCATACCTTTTCTATTTTTAATTTATTACCAAAGTGATGTATACATAATTAAATTCTACCTCGGAAATGACGCAGCTGCGATTTATAATATTGCATTTATTTTTTTAGCTGTTAGCTTTTTGATTCCTAATTCAATACAAAAAATAATTATCCAACGAATACATAATTTATTTTATAATGATTTAAATGAATATTTAAAATTACAAATATATAATACATTATTTATGCTACTTTTAGGTTTAATAATTATGCTTATAATATTTATTTTAGGATACTTTATTATTCTAAATTTATTAGATAAAAATTACTTTCAAAGTATAGCTATTTTAAAAATATTAATTCTATGTGTACCAATACATTTTGCCTCAAAAATTTTTGATGTATCTCTTCAGGTCTCTAAATTTATTAAAAATAAATTATATATTTTACTTTTTGCAGCAATTTTAAATTTAACATTAAATATTGTGTTTATTCCAAAGTATGGTGTTATTTCAGCAGCATATACAACTTTGTTGACTGAATTATCTCTTCTACTAATTTTTATTTCTTTATTTACTAAAAATTATATAAAATATTTTAAATGAATATAATTATATTTTCATCTATTGACTGGAATTTTAATTGGCAACTACCACAACAGCTAGCTAAATACTTATCTGATCAGGGAAAAAATGTAATTTTCATAAATAATACAGGTTCAAGATCTATTAGGTTTAAGGATTTAATAAGATTAAAGGATAAATTTTTAAAAACAAATTATAAAAAAGAAGATAATCTAAGTATTTTAAATCCTTTTTTTATTCCTATTCATAATTCTGCAATTATTGATAAAATTAATACATCTATATTTATTAATTTAATTAATAAAAATTTTAAAAAAGAAACAAAAGATAATAAGACCATTATTATTTCTTTTTTAGCCACAAAATTAATTTATAAAATTTCAAATAAAATTTTGAATTCAAAATTGATTTATTATTTAGCTGATGAGTTCGAATTTCAACATAGATATAGATTAAATATAAATTTAATTGATTTTACAAGAAAATTTATTGGAAAAACAGATTGCGTAATTTGCACTTCTAATAATTTATATAATAAATATAAAAATTATAGCAAAAAAATGTTTTTAGTCCCTTCTGGAGTAGATTTAAAAAAATTTAATTTATTAAAAAAAATAAAAAATAAAAATAATGTTTATATTAGAAAAAATCCTACTATTGGATACATTGGAGCAGTAAGTTATAATTTAGATTTTCAATTAATTAATAAAGTGGCATCTGCAAATCCCGACTATGATTTTGTATTTGTTGGTCCAAAATATCAAGAAGTTAAATTATTCAAACTTTCACCAAATATTTATTTTCAAAACCAGGTCTCACATGATGAAATACCATTTATACTTAATTCTTTTAACATTGGAATGTTACCATATAAATTAAATGATTTTACAAACAAAATATACCCATTTAAGGTCAATGAATATTTAGCAGTTGGACTTCCAGTTATTTCAACAAAAACATTAGAAATGGTTATTTTTAATAAAAACCACAATAATCTTATCAAAATTATTAATAATGAAGATGAATTTAATAGTGCAATTAATGACTTATATAAAAATAAAAATTACAATAAAAATGATCTAATAAATATAGCTAAAAATAATAGTTGGGATAAAAGAATGTTGCAAATTAATAAAATATTAAATTCAATTTAGGTGATTTTCTAATATTTGTGAAAAAATTTCATGACCATATTTATTTAAATGTCCATCATTTTTAAAGAAGATTCTTTTTTCATTTGAATTATTAGAATTTTTTAAAATTTCAATAAAAGGTATAATATTTAAGTCAATTTTTTCTGAAATAAATTTAATATATTCATCATATTCATCTATATTCTTACATAAAATGTTGTTTTCAAATATACAAGGAACTATTCCTAAGTGTAATATTGAATTATTTTCTAGGGTATACTTTTTAAAAATTTTTATTAATTTTTCAAAGGTTTCCAACCTTATCTTAGTCTCATCTAAGTTGTACGTATAATATAAGTGACTAGTTTTATTATGAATTTTTAAATAATTTTCAATAATAGCTATTAATTTTGATAATATATAAAAATTATCTGAAATAAAAATTCTTATTTGATGATATTTTTCTTCATAATAAGAAATTTTAGGCTTAAAAAAAGATATATCATCGAAGCTATTTACTTTAGCCCGACCAAACTTTTTAACCATATTTAAATAATGATAATTGATTAAATTTTCATGAAAATCATTAAATGATATAATGTATAATACATTTTTAAAATTATAATTTTTTGTTATCCTTAAATAATTTGATATTACTTGGTTAGTGTCATGACCTCGTACACCACCATTTATTGCATGGATTTTATTATTATTACAATTTTTGTTAATTAAAGATATAAATGTTTCATCATCATTAACTTCAAATCCTGCAGTTATACTATCTCCAATAATTAATGTATTAATATCTATTTTTTTACAAATTGAGGTATTTCTATTATTATTTTGATCGATAGTTACATAACTATAAAATTCATGAAGAAAACCTCCATAGTATCCGTTAAAATTTTTTTTATTTACATAGCCAGTTGGATTATGACTTTCATAAAACTTTGAAAAACCTCTAATATTTAGAAAATTTGTAATTACTATATCTATAAATAAAAAAAAAAATAATGTAATTATGGAAATAATTATCGATTTATTTATAAAAATTATAATGATTTTCATTTTATTTAAATATGAACTATAGCATCTATAGAATAATTTTAATTAATTTTGTTATTTTATTAATTTTTTTAATTATTTTAGAAATATTAACAAGAGCCTTAATTTATTTTTATATTGGTAATTCAAATGCAGGAGTCCAAGAGCGAACAACGAATTTAATTTACCAGCCTTATTTAATGTTTGGCCCTGAATGGCGAACAAAAATTTCAGATTTTAATAAAAATAAAAAAAATCAATATACAGTATTAATTTTGGGTGCATCAACTGCTCAACATATACCTTTAGATATCTTAAAAAATGAAATTGAAAAAAAATTAAACAAAAAAATTAATATTTTTAATGGTGCTTATGGTGGATATAACTCAATACAGCAATATATTTTTTTAAATATGTATGGATTAGATATCAGTCCAAATCTTATCATTTCTATTGATGGCGCTAATGATATAATATTTAGCTTAAGATCAAGCTCCATTGACTCTTTTTATCTTGACTCTACTTATAATCAATTTTTATCAAAACCTGTAATTGCCCCATTTATTTGGGTAATACAAAATTCTCAATTTATAAATTCATTAAATAGATTTGTTAAAAGATTTAATAACTACGATTATAAAAATTATTTAGCTTATGTAGATGATTATATTAAATATAAAAAACTGACAAATCAAATTTTGCAAAGTTACAATATAAATCATATTTCAGTTCTTCAACCTCATGTAGCTTTTAAAAATAAATTAAATGAAAACGAACTAACTTTTACAAGGTATGATTATAGAGAGGAAGTAGTTAAAGAATTATACGAATACTTAAACACGTCTATGTTAAAAATACCACTATCAAAAAAATATAATTACTTAGATTCTAGAAAAATATTTAATAATAATGATGCATGGATTTTTTCAGATGATGTACATTTTATAAATAACGATGGTTATAAAATCTTGATAGATCAAATAGTAAAAAATATAAAAAATTAAATTAAATTAAATTAAATTAAATTAAATTTAATTAATTCTTCGTATATTTCATCAGATATGATTTGCATTGCCTCACCTGTCCAATGTCCATCATTTTTAATACTGCCATTATTAGTTAATTCATTTTTCTTTACTTCGATATTTTTATGCCACCAATTAGTTGAAAAGAAAAAACTATCTTTATCAAGTACAATTATATCATTTAAGTTTTGATCTTTATTGAATTTATATGAATCTTTAATTTCGTCTAAATAAAATCTATATGGATCAATAAATATGAATTTAAAATTATTTTCTTTTGTTAAACTTTTAAATAATTCTATTTCTTCAAGTCTAATTTTAGATAATTCAATTTCTGTAAATAATCTTCTTTTAGGTTCAATTTTTAATATATTATATTTTATGTAATTTGAAATTGTATTAAATAATTCACGTGTTTTTATAAAAATAACATAATTCCAGAAATTATAACCAGCTGTAAGTGCTCCAGACGGATATATATTTTTTTTATATGATTCGAATACTATATTTTTTTTGGGTAATTCTAGTTTAGCTTCATTAGTGGTCGCATCATACCAAAAACAAGGTTCCAATATAAAGTTTAGCTCTTCTTTTTTACATATTGACCTTAAATACATTCCAGATATATAAATTACCAACTTAGGGTCTATAAAATTTAAATTTTTTTGTAAATGTAAGTAAACTTGTGCAGAACTGTAATTAGGAACACCTAAGTTATAAATATTTTTATTAATTTTTTTTGATAAATTATATGGAACAGTTTCATTATAATTAGCGCCATATCCAAAAACCCAAGAGTCACCTATAATAGCAATATCAGCATCATTATTTGACGCTTCTTCTGATCTAAATCCATATTTATTTGTATAGATTTTTGTATCAAAAAAGATTTCACCATTTAAATAATTTTGAAAAATTAAACATGATTTTGCATTCTTTTTAAGTTCCCAACCTAAAATTGGGTCAACTGAACCATAAGAATTACAGTATGTATATGAAAGTGTTAATTTTCTATATATATAAGGGCTTAGAATAATTATTGATGAAAGTAATAAAATAATTATAACCATCAATATATAGAATATATTGTTACGCGATAAAATCATATGCTAGACTTTATTAGAGAATTTGTTGCTTTCTTGTCAATAAGAAAAAAATATTGGCTTCTACCAATTATAATAGTTTTTGTTTTAGTAGGCTCCTTACTTGTATTTTCACAAGGCTCAACTGTAGCTCCTTTTATCTATACTTTGTTTTAAGATTGAAATAATAACCTAATTTTATTTATGGCAATCTTAAATGTTATTATAGGTAAGAGGTCTAACTTAACCAATGAAATATCAAAAATTTCTAAAGATAATTTAATTTTTTCAAATAAAGATTTATTAAAAAAAAAATTTACTAACTTAAATAGATTAAAAAAATTTAATGTTATTTTTAACAATTCGTCATCTATGAATATTAACTCCTCTAAAGACTTAGAGTTTATGGTTAAAAATAATTTAATTACTACACTAAATTTCTTTGATGTTATAAATCCAAAAAAAATCAATAAAATAATTTATTCTAGTAGTATTTCTGTAAAATTATATGAAAAAAATTTAATTAATGAATCAAGATATTTATATGCATTTTTAAAATTTACAAATGAGAAATATATTTTTAATTTTTGTAAAAAAAATAATATTAAATTAATAATTTGCCGTATATCCAATATTTATGGAGGAAAAGAAAAATACACTTTTATAAATAATCTAATAAATTCTTATAAAAATAATAAGGTTTTTTATTTTAATAATACAAATGAAAGTAGGGACTTTATACATGTTAACGATGTTGCAAAAATATATATGAAACTTATTAAAAATAATGCATCAGGTTACTTAGAAATCGGAACAGGAAAACTTATAAAACTTAAAGATTTGGTAGCAATTTTCAAAGATAAAGTTAAAGTAAAAAATATTATAAACAAAAATAATAATAACAAAAACAATGATCAATCAATGAAATTACTTAAAATAAATACAACATTACTAAAAAAATATTACAATCTTAATAGTTTAATAAAATTAAAAAAATATTTAGAAAATATTCTATCAAAATAATATGGAATTTCTTTTTATTACTGTATTTTTTTTAATTTATTATTTTATTCTGCACTATGTCGCAAAAAAAATTAATTTAATTGACTATCCTGATCAAAATAAAAAAAGACACTTAGGAAATATACCTCTTATCGGAGGACCATTAATTTTTTTATCATTATTGTCCCTCTTCATATTTATTGATTTTGATCAGTTCTATAATCTTCTTATTTTTTCATCTACAATTTTAATAATAGTAGGTATTTTGGATGATATTTATAATTTTAGAATTGATATAAGAATTCTTTTTCAACTACTATCAACAATAATAATTCTATTTTCAGGTTATAAAATTATATCATTAGGTTATTATCCTGTATTAGGTGAGATAGATTTAGGTTTATTTTCATTTATTTTCACAATTTTGAGTGTTTTACTCATAACTAATTCATCAAACTTTATTGATGGTGTAGATGGCTTATGTGTATCAATTCCATTAATTAATACTTTGCTATTAAATCTTTTTATATATCTTTATTGTGATTGTTCTTTCTTTAATTTCACATTTTTTTATATTTATGCTTTTTTACTCTTCTTTATATTGAACAATTTAAAAAATACGAATTTTAAAATATTTCTTGGTGACTCAGGAAGTACATTTGTTGGCTTTAGTTTTGCATGGATTTTAATTTATTATAATAATGAATATGGCAATATTATAGAACCTATAATGATTGCCTGGTTTGCTTCTTTCCATACTTTTGAGTTTGTTGATTTGATTATTTATAGATTGTATAATAAAAAAAGTATTTTTAAATTTGATAGAAGACATATTCATTATTTATTGACTGATATAGGTTTTAGCAAAGTAAATATTCTAATATCATTGCTGTTCTTTTCAACATCAATTACTCTTTTAGGAATAGTAACTGCTTTATACTTTGGGACAATATATTCACTAATTTTATTTATTATTTTATTTTTTATATATTTGTATTCTAAAATGAAGATTATGAATCATGTCAAATAATAAATATGTAAAAATAAGTTCTGAAAAAAACTTTGGAATTACATTTTCAATTATATTTTTATTAATTTTTTTATATATATTGATTTTTTCTAATAAAGCTTCTTTTTTATTTTTAATAGTTTCATTTGTATTGCTTTTAATATCTTTTTTTTATAGTAAGTTATTATATTGGCCAAATTTATTGTGGTTTAAATTTGGAATGCTAATTGGAATGACAATTTCACCAATTATATTATCATTAATTTATTTTTTTATTGTCGTTCCTACTGGCTTAATAGTTAGAATATTTAATAAAGATCTTATTAATATAAAAATTAATAAAAATGAAAAAACATATTGGAAAGAAAGAAAATATAAACCTAATCCATTAGATAAACAATTCTAATGACTAAAATTATTGGAATATCTTGTTTTTACCATGACTCTGCTGCTTCTTATATTCAGGATGGAGAAATAATTACAGCAGTACAAGAAGAGAGATTTACAAGAATTAAACATGATCCAAGTTTTCCCATTGAGTCAATAAAATTTATTTTAAAATCTAATAATCTTTCTTTGAAAGATATAGATAAAATTGTTTTTTACGATAAGCCTTTTTTAAAATTTGAACGTTTGCTTGAAACTTACGTGGCTTTTGCACCAAAAGGTATACGGTCATTCTTAATGTCTATTCCAATATGGTTAAGGGAAAAACTTTTTCTCAAAAATTTAATAACAAATATTTTAAAAGATATTGATAAAAATTTTAGCAATAAAAAGTTATTTTTTACTGAACATCATTTAAGTCATGCTGCAAGTGCATTCTTTCCTTCACCATTTGAAGAAGCTGTAATTCTTGTTATGGATGGAGTTGGAGAATGGGTTACTACTTCTGTTTGTGTAGGAAAAAAAGATAAAATAGATATTTGTGAGGAAATAAATTTCCCACATTCCATTGGACTTCTATATTCAGCTTTTACTTACTACTTAGGCTTTAAAGTGAATAGTGGTGAATATAAGGTTATGGGTCTTGCACCGTATGGAAATCCTATCTATAAAAATCTTATTTTAGATAACCTTATTGATCTAAAAAATGATGGTTCATTTAGGTTAAATCAAAAATACTTCAATTATGCGACTGGTTTAACAATGACTAATAAAAATTTTAATAAAATTTTTAAAAATAAAAAGCGTATTCCTGAAGAAAAATTAACTCAATTTCATATGGATATCGCAGCATCAATTCAATCTGTTACTGAAGATATTGTATTAAAAATTTCACGATATTTATTTGAAAAATATAAAATTGAAAATTTATGTATGGCCGGTGGAGTTGCTTTAAATTGTGTCGCTAACGGAGTTTTAAAAAGAAATAAAATATTTAAAGATGTTTGGATTCAACCTGCATCTGGTGATGCAGGTGGATCACTTGGAGCTGCATTACTTGCTTATTATGATGAAAATAATGAGAGAATAATCAAAAAAAATACATTTGATAATATGAAATCATCATTATTAGGACCGTCATTTACTGATAATGAAGTTATAACTTATCTCAATAAACTAAATGCAAAGTATTATAAATATGATGAAGAAAAAATTATTAATATTACTTCTAGTGAATTAGCAAAAGGTAAGGCAGTAGGATGGTTCCAAGGAAAAATGGAGTTTGGTCCTAGGTCGCTTGGTTCTAGATCAATTATTGCAAACCCTATGATAAAAGATATGCAAAAAAATTTAAATTTAAAAATTAAATTTAGAGAGTCATTTAGGCCGTTTGCCCCTGCTATATTATTTGATAAGGTTAATGATTGGTTTGATATGGAATATCATTCCCCATATATGCTGTTTGTGGACTTTATAAAAAATGATCATAGAATAAATACTGATAATAAAAAAAATACTTTCGGTATTAATAAATTAAATGAAGTTAGATCAAAAATTCCCGCAATAACACATATTGATTATTCAGCCAGAATACAAACTGTAAAATCAGATGAAAATTTTAAATTCTATAAATTGATAGAAAATTTTTATTCAATTACTAATTGTCCTATTTTAGTTAATACCTCATTTAATGTAAGAGGTGAGCCAATTGTTTGTTCTCCGAGTGATGCATTTAAAACCTTTATGGGAACAAATCTAGATTTATTAGTAATTGAAAATTGTGTTTTATATAAAGAGCAACAGGACAAAAACCTTATTACTGATTACAAAAATAAGTATGAATTAGATTAATTTATAAATTTTTATCTATAATCTTAATAAGGTTTTTTACTTCTTTTTCAGTATTATAATGAGTCATGCTTATCCTAATTACCCCATCATCTGTATTAATATCCAGAGCCTTTAAACATCTCCAAGCATAAAAATTATCATTTCTTGTTGCAATAAAATTTTTATTTAAAATTTTACTTATTTTTTTTGAAGAATATTTTTTCGAAGTAAATGAAATTGTAGGAGCTCTATCTTTATTTTTAATAGTTTTTTTTCCAATTAGCTTAATATCTTTCCTTGATGAAAGATATTTTAGTAATGGATTTGCTAAATTTTCTTCATGTTTAGCAATTAAATTATTTACCTTTTGTATTCTATCAAAGAATTTTAATTTTTTATTACTAAAATGGTGATTATAAAGATTTTCAAAATATTCATATATCCCTATTAATGAGCTTAATTCTTCATGATTAGGTCCACCTGGATTTATAGTATAAGGATATTGGTTTTCTAGAAATTGATGATTTTGATTTGGTAATTTTTTTAAAATCTTTTCTTTGCCATAAAGTAGTCCTAAATGTGGACCATAAGTTTTATATAAACTAAATGTATAAAAATCTACTTCAAGATCCTTAATATCAGGAAAACCATGAGGAGCGTAAGAAACACCATCTCCAATAACAATTGTATTATATTTATGTGCAATTTTTGATATTTCTTTTAAATCGTTAACTGACCCAACAATATTTGAGCAATGAGTTACTGCAAGAATTTTAGTTTTATTATTTATTAATTTTTTTAATTCAGATATTTCCAATTCATGTGTATTTTTATCAAATTTCCATTCTACTATTTTTGCACCACATTCTTTTAGTCTCCTCCAAGGACTTATATTAGCTTCATGATCTTGATTTGTTACAATTACTTCATCACCAGGATTGATTAAATATCTTAATGCATTTGATAAAACATATAAATTTATAGATGTTGAACCACCAATAATAATCTCTTTTTTATTTGCATTAATCATTTCAGCAAAGATTTCTGTCGCTTTATCCATATTATTTCCAGCAATTTTAGACATTGGATATTCAGCATATGGTTGTACTTTGGTTGAGATCATAAACTTGTTTAGTTGATCAACTACTTGTTGTGGTACGTAACTACCTCCAGCATTTTCAAAAAAAGACCAATCTTTGCAAAGAGGATCTTTAAAAGCTGGGAATTGTGATCTTACGTAGTCTATATCAAGTTTAATATTTTCTGGTGTCAATTTTTCCTCTTATCGTATATTCTTTTATTCTATTATAAAAAAAAATAAATGAATAATTAATTTAAATATTTTTTCATCATGATTGATAAACGCAAATTTTATATAAATGGTACTTGGGTTAATCCAATTAAAAAGAATAATTTTGAGGTTATTAATCCTTCTAATGAAGAACCCTACGCTTTTATTTCTTTAGGTTCTAAAGAAGATGTAGATCTAACAGTCCATGCAGCAAAAAAAGCATTCATTACATGGAGTCAGGTAGATAAAAAAGAAAAAATTAATTTACTAGAAAATTTACTGAAGATTTATAAAAGTAGATGGGATGAAATAACGCTTACAATGTCTAAGGAAATGGGAGCTCCATTAGATTGGTCTTCATCAGCACAAACTTCTTCGGGTGATGACCATATTAATGATTTCATTATGAGATTAAAAAATTTTGAATTTGAAAGAAGATTTAATAAAAATTCTAATAATTATATTGTTTATGAACCGATTGGAGTATGTGGTCTTATTACCCCATGGAATTGGCCTATCAATCAAATCACACTAAAAGTAATACCTGCACTAGCAACTGGTTGCACTATGATATTAAAACCTTCAGAAATTTCACCCATGTCAGGGATCATTTTTGCTGAAATAGTTCATGATGCAGGATTTCCTCCAGGTGTATTTAATTTAGTAAATGGTGATGGAGCTGGTGTGGGCACTGATCTATCTTCTCATAAAGATATTGATATGATTTCCTTTACTGGATCAACAAGAGCAGGAAAACTTATTTCTAAAAATGCAGCTGATACAATTAAAAGAGTTTGCTTAGAATTAGGAGGTAAGGGGGGTAATATTGTTTTTGCTGATTCACATCCAGAAGCAGTAAGAGAAGGTGTTAGGAATATTATGAGTAACTCTGGCCAATCTTGTGATGCACCAACAAGAATGCTAGTTGAAAAATCAATCTATAAAAGAGCAATTGAAGAAGCTTCAGATGAAGCAAGTAAAATCAAAGTTGATATTGCTTCTAAGAATGGAAATCATATCGGTCCAGTTGTCTCTAAAATTCAGTATGATAAAATTATTGATCTAATTAATAGTGGTATAAATGAGGGAGCTACACTTGTAGCTGGTGGTCCTGAAAAACCAAATGGTCTAGAAAAGGGTTATTTCGTTAAGCCAACAATTTTCACAGACGTAACCAATGATATGAGAATTGCAAAAGAAGAAATTTTTGGACCAGTACTCTCTATAATTCAATTTGAAAATGAAGATGAAGCTGTATCAATTGTTAATGATACATCATACGGTCTTGGAAACTACGTTCAAACTCAAGATAAAGAAAAAGCGAAAAGAGTTGCAAGAAAATTTAGATCAGGAGGTGTTTATATAAATGGAAATAGCGCTGATCCGGGAACTCCCTTTGGTGGTTACAGACAATCTGGTAATGGAAGAGAGGGAGGTGATTGGGGTCTAGAAGAATATTTAGAAATTAAAACTATCTGTGGGTGGGAATGATCTAAACTTTTATATTATTAAAATAATTTAATCTTCCTATTATTTCATCTCTTTCAATATAATATCCTTGAAGATGTCTATTTCCAGAGTTTGGATCAAATTTAGTCCTTCCATGTAATACCCTTCTATTGTTAAAACAAAATATATCACCTGCCTCTAATCTAAAATCAATTTTAAATTTTTTGTTTTGAAGCAGTGATGCAAAATATTGGTATGCATCATAAAATTTTTTCATTTTTTTTGGATCAACATCAACTGCTCCCATTGCAGCCATACTAAATCTAATATCATTGAAATCATTATCTTTTGTAAGTGTTATTATTGGTGAATGGAGAATTCTGACAGCTTTTTGAGTATAATCAGTATCTTTGAATTTAACTTGAGTTTTTGTTAAAATATTAAAAACATCTTTTTCATTTTTTTCTAAATAATTTGCAACTGCAAAACCATCTACAACAGATGATAATCCACCATTAGCTTCATTCACTAAACAATGAAGAAACTGATAACCAGGGGCATATTCAAAATAAGGTAAGTCGGTATGATTTCTTAATGCATCTGCCGTATAAGCGGTGTTATTTGGCTTTGGAATGTTAATTACTTCAAATGGTGTACCAAAAAATGTTTCTCTATGATGGCTTATTCTATTTAATATTTTGAATGCTGATTTTTTGCTAGTTGGTGCATTTTTAATTAATGCAAAACCATAAGTATGGAGTAAATTTAACCATTTACTTAATTGTTTGTCATTTTTTATTACACTATTATGATCAACAATAATTTTCTTTAAATTTTTTTTTAATTTACCATCCCAAAAAACATAAGGTGATTTATATTTTCGATTATTTATATCAGTATAACAATGATCTCTTAACCATTTTAAATTGAATTTGCTACTATGATCACCTTCACTCCAATCAATATTGAGTTTATTTTTTTCAATTTTATAATTTTTAGGAAAAATATTTTTACTAACAGTTAAAATATTAAAGACTCGCATATTTGCAGTAGGATGTATTGCTGTTGGACAATTATCTCTTAACCACATAAAATGGAATTTACTTTCAAAATTATCTTTCCACAAAATACTTAAATGGTCATTCTTTTTTTCTAATTTTTTTACATGATATTTACTACTCATTTTGAAATTTTTATATCTCAATAAATTATCTTAGTATATTTAACAAATTAATGAAATCGAAAAATAATAATCTCTTGGGAATTTCTTTCATGTTATTGTCTATGTTTTGTCTAAGTATAAATGATATCACGTATAAATATTTAAGCTTTCATTTTCCTGTATGGGAATCAATATTCTTCAGAGCACTAAGTGGAAGTATCATTGCAACTTTTTTAGCAATGTATTTTGGATTTGATAAGTTAAAAACTAAAAAACCAGTTGGACATGCTATCCGAGCTCTTTCTGCTTCTGCATGTGTTGTATTCTATATTTACGGAATTAATCATTTAATGTTATCTGAAAACATTGCTATTGCACATTCTGCTCCCATTATTGCTGCTTTTCTTGCTGTACCAATACTTGGTGAGAGAATTGGGATTTTTAGAACAACTGCAATATTAATTGGTTTTATTGGTGTGTTAATTATTGTTAAACCCGGTACTGACTTGTTCAAATTAGAAACACTCTATCCTCTAATATCTGCAGCTTTTATGGCTTCTGTTTATTTGTCAACTAGATCAGTAATGAGTACTGATTCTAGTGTCGCAATTGTTTTTTATTACTCTTTTGCATTATTAATTACATCAATAATATTTTTCCCTAATAATTTTATTATGCCAAATGAAATTCAATTAATTTTTGCTATGAGTTTAGGTGTGATGGGATCACTAGGACATTTATTTATGTCTCAAGCAGCTAAATACGCAGATGTTGCAATTACTTCACCCTTTGAATACTCATCTTTTATATTTGTAGGAATTATGGGATATTTAATTTATTCTGAGTCTCCAACTATAAGTATTTATTTGGGGGGAACAATAATTATTAGTACTGGAATATTTATAGCTTACAGAGAAAGAAAAAATAGCTAAATTAAAAAATTATTTCTTTTAAATTTTTCTTCTTATATTTTTGATTTCTTATTTTATTTAAAATATTTTTTTTACCTCCACACATTAAAAATTTATTATCAATATCTTCGTCTTTTAAAGGGTTATTTTTCCCTCCTTTAATATGTGATATTTTTTCAATCAATATACTTCCATCATTCATTATTACTTTAATTATATCAGGATACTTAGGATCATAATCTTCAAAATTATTTGGCACTTTGTACGTGACTAGTTTAATTTTTCTAGTCATGTTTAAACTTTTTTTATTTTTAGAAATATTTAAACTACTTAAATCAAATTTACCATTAATGAGAGCAGTTGCTAAACAATAACTCAATGAAAATCTAGCTTCAGTAGAATTTTTAGGTATATGAAATTTTGATACTCTGAACCAAGGTTCTGGAAACTCAATTGTAATAGATTTAATATTTTTTTTTATAAAAATTTTTTTATTTAAAATTAACCCTCCTTGTATTACTCTTTGTGAATAACTACAAACTGGCCAAAACTTAATGAAATTTGGAAATTTAATTATTGCATTTCCTAGATCTGATTCTTTAAAATTATTATTTAATTTTTTAGAAAATTTACTACCATACAATTCAATAAATCCTCTCTCAATATTCCAAATATTTTGATTGGCTGTCCCTCCATTTTTTGCAAGTAAGGCTGACTGTACCCCTGCTTGAGAAGCAAACCCTACATGAAAAGCTTTTATATCTGTGCCGAATTGCTGTTTTAAACCAGATGAAAAACTTGTTGCAATAGAAATTGCATTTGCCATTTGATCTGCATTTAATTTTAACACTTTAGATACTGCTGCAGCAGTTCCAATCACGCCTATTGTATTTGCTGAATGCCATCCTTTATAATAATGATCATAGCTAAGTGCTTGTCCTAATTTTATTATTAATTCATATCCTACTAACCATCCCTGATATGTTTCCTCAATTGAGATTTTTTTCATTTGAGCAATAGATATGAGTGCTGAAAAAATTGGCGCACTAGGATGAGATCCTGCAACGTATTCGTAATCATCAAAGTCTATAGACGCTGATCTGACTCCATGTAAAAAACATGCTGAAGAAATAGATAATTTTTTTCCTCCTCCAAAAATCTTAATATTTTTTGAATAATTATTTTCTAAGCAGTATTTTAAGGCAACCTTTGATTGTTTTTCTTTAACACCTGATAATATACAAGCTAGGGTATCTATGAATGCATTTTCTGCTCGTTTATAAGTTGCCTTATTGATATTAATTTTTTTTTGTGATGCCCAATTACAAAATTTTTTATGAAAACTCATTTTTTATATTTTGCAATCATTGTAATTTCTTTTTTTTCATTAAGAATTCTTCCAATAATTTCATCATCTTGATTTTCACCAATTTCTACAAAGAAATAATTGTTATATACAAGAGGTGCTGTAGCTCTATATTCAAAAGAATTGAACTCAATCTCATTTTTTCTTGCAAGATTTAAAAGATAAGTTGCTTGAAGAGGCGCATGGACTAATAACCCCATATGACCTTCAAAATTTTTGGTATAATCATTATCATAATGAATCTTATGTCCATTAAAAGTTAAGGCAGAATATCTAAATAGCAAAGTTGATGAACTAAAAATTTCTACTTTATCAATTATCTTTAATTCATCTTTTATTTTAGGAGTATTGTAGTTTTTATTTATTTTTTCTCTATAAACAGCAGTTTGATCTTCTGATATTATTAATTTATCTTTATTTAAATATTCATGATTAATATTTACAAAACATAGATTGCCTGATCTACCTTCTTTAAATTCAATACTTAAAATTGTTGAATTTTTTTTAATTTCAGATCCAATTTCAAATTCATCAAATATTTTTATTTTACCACCAGCCCACATTCTAATTTTATAAGGTAACTCAGGTAAAAAAATTCCTAATTTTGTATTTCCATCTTTGTCTAGATGGTTTATTGAAGTCACATCTGGGCATAAACATAAAAAAATTCCCTCAGGTACAGTTTGATCACTTAAACAGTTTTGATCGATTGTCTTTTTTAAATGATCAACTAATCGAGGAGTAATCATATCACATCTTGAAATTTTCTTTCCAATCCAATCTTTGTACTTATTCATATTTAATTTACTCGAGTTTACTTATAAATTAATTATTAGTATAATTTAAATTTTTAAAAAATGAAAAAAACATTTGACTATATAATAGCAGGAGCCGGTTCTGCTGGCTGTACATTAGCCTCAAGATTATCTGAAAATAAAGATATAAAGGTATTACTAATAGAAGCAGGGGGGTCAGGAAAAAGTTTATTCACTCAAATGCCGGGTGGCAACGGATACATATTTGGAAATCCTAAATTTGATTGGGGTTTTGAATCAATGCCTCAACCTTCTTTAAATAACAGAAAAATTTTATACCCTAGAGGTAAAGGACTGGGAGGATCTTCTCTTTTAAACGGTATGATTTACATGAGAGGTGCCCCAGGTGATTTTAATAGGTGGAGACAAAAGGGTTTAGAAGGTTGGTCATATAATGATGTATTACCATATTTCAAAAGATCTGCTTCAGCTTTTCATAGAGAAAAAAATGAATATCACTCACATTCAGGCCCTTTAAAACTTACACCAGCTGGTAATTACAATTCTATCGATAAGGCATTTATTGATGCATGTGTTGAAGCAGGGGCAGAAATTAATAATGATTTTTATAATGGAAATCTAAATGGAGTAGGCAGATATGATGTTAAAGTATGGAATGGAAAAAGACAATCATCTGCAGAAGCTTATTTAAAATTTAAACCTAGCAACTTAACAATTTATAAAAATACATCTGTAATAAAAATTTTAATTGAGAAAAATAAAGCTAAAGGATTACTTTTATCAAATGGTAAAGTTTATGCATCATCAGAGGTAATATTATCTTTAGGAGCATTCGGTAGTCCTAAATGCTTAATGTTATCAGGAATCGGACCAGAAGAACATTTAAAAGAAAAAAACATAGATTTATTAATTAATTTACCTGGAGTAGGTGAAAACCTTCACGATCATCCTGTTATGCCAATGAATTGGGCTTTTCAAAATGACAGTTTAAGTTTCTCTAAATATCAAAGGATAGATAGAGCTATTATAGTTGGATTAAAATATATTTTATTTAAAAAGGGATTAGCCGCAGCTCCTTTTTGGTCAACAAATCTATTTCATGCAATAAGAGAAAAAGATATGCCTGAAATACAAGTATTCATGACACCCATGTGTTTTAAAGAGGAAAAAGATAACTGGTCTATGAGTTTAGACAATTTATTAAATTTTGGTTCTTTATTTTTTTCTAGAGGTAAAAAAGCTTTTCCGGGATTACACTTTCAAATTAATTTATTAAGACCAAAAAGTACTGGAAATTTAAAACTTAAAAGCTCAAATCCTAATGATGAACTTAATATAAATCCTAATTGGTTCAACGATCCATCTGATATGGAAGATATGATAGAGGGGATGAAGCATACAAGAGAAGTATTATCTAAGGCCAGTTTAGCTAAAATTGTTTCAGAAGAATTACTTCCAGGGAAAAAAATCAAAAGTGACCAAGATTTACAAGAGTCAGTTCGAAATCATGTTCAAACGGGTCATCATCCTGCATCTACTTGCGCAATGGGTTCAAGCAATAACAAAATGGCTGTACTTGATAATCAACTTAAGGTTAGAGGAATTGATAATCTTAGAGTAGTAGATGCTTCTTCATTCCCAGATATGATAAGTGGTAATATCAATGCATCTGTAATTATGTTAGCAGAAAAAGCATCAGATATGATATTAAAAAATTAATTAATCACAAATAAGTTGACCAATGAAAATATTTAAGTTTAAATAAATTATGTCTGAAATTCAAACCTACAAATTTTATGCAGGAAATAGATGGCATGAACCTTCTTCTGAAAAATATTTTGAAAGTGAGGATCCATCTATAGGAAAAGTATGGGCAAAGATCCCTGATTGTAATGAAAAAGATATTAATCTTGCAGTAAGATCTGCTAAACATGCTTATTATGATGGACCTTATAGTAAAATGCATCCAGCAGAAAGAGGGAGAATTTTAACTAGAATAGGAAATATTATAGCTAAAAATGCGGAACGTATTGGTAAAATAGAAACTAAAGACAACGGCAAACTTCCAAAAAATATCACTCCTTCTTTAACTAGCTGGCAGACTGAGAGTTTTTATTATTATGCAGGCATGTGTGACAAGTATGAAGGTAGATTGATACCTTCAGAGGTTCCAAATATGCATAATTATTTAAAATGGGAACCTTTTGGAGTTGTCGCACTTATACTTCCATGGAACTCACCAATTGGAACATTAATCTGGAAATTAGCGCCAGCAATAGCAGCAGGCAACACTGTTGTAATTAAACCTTCAGAAAGAGCATCATGCTCAACATTAGAGTTAATGAAAATTTTAGAAGAAGCTGACCTACCAGAAGGTTTGATTAATGTTGTTACTGGTTTTGGTCCTACCACCGGTGCACCTCTTATTGAACATAAAGATGTCAGGATGATAAGTTTTACAGGTGGAACAAAAGGGGGGAGTGCAGCAAGTTTAAGTGCATCCAAAAACGTTAAACCTATTATTATGGAGTTAGGAGGTAAATCACCACAAATTATATTCAAAGATGCTGATTTAACTTTATCAGTAAATGGAGTTGTATCGGGTATCTTTCCAGTTTCAGGCCATAGTTGTATTTCAGGATCAAGAATATTAGTGCATAAAGATATAAAAGATAAATTTACTCATAATTTATTAGAAGTTGTTAAAAAGGCTAAAGTTGGACACCCCAATGATACAGCAACACAAATAGGACCTATAGCAAATAAAGAGCAATATGAATTTATTTTATCTAAAATAGAATCTGCAGAAAAAAGAGGTTTAAAATTACTAATTGATGGAAGAAAAGAACAAAAATCTGAAGGGTACTATATTGGGCCAACTATTTTTGATAATGTTCCAAATGAAGATGATTTAGCTCAAAATGAAGTATTTGGACCTGTAGCCTCTATACAATCTTGGGATAATGAAGATGAAGTAATTAAAATTGCAAACGATACTATTTATGGACTTGCAGCAGGTATTTGGACTAATGATACTAATAAAGCTATACGTTTAGCAGATAAGATAGAGGCTGGAACTGTTTATATAAATAATTATTTTAATGCTTCTACTCAATCTCCGGTTGGAGGCTTCAAGCAATCAGGATACGGTCGTGAAAATGGATGGGAGGGAATGCAAAGTTACATGCAGACCAAATCTACTTGGTTAGCTACCAATCCATATCAACCAAACCCATTTTAAGAAGTTATTATTCTTTCCAGTTTGGTTCTCTTTTTTCTAAAAAAGCTTCAATACCTTCTTTGGAATCATCATGTAACATATTTTCCGTCATTACCTTTGAAGTAAAAGTATAGGCGTCTTCTAAATTCATATCTTTTTGTTTATAAAAAGCTTCTTTACCAATTTTAATAGTATTGAAAGATTTAGACGATATTTTTTTAGCAATTTGAAATACATTTTCTTTTAAACTATCTTCTTCAAAGACATCATTTATTAAACCAATCCTTAATGCTTTATTTGCATCTATAAGATCTCCAGTGAGAAGCATTTCCATTGCTTGCTTTTTACCTACAGTTCTTGATAATGGAACCATTGGTGTAGAACAAAATAATCCAATATTAACACCAGGAGTTGCATATTTTGCTCTGCTACTTGAGTAAGCTAAATCACAGCTAGAAATTAACTGACAGCCTGCTGCAGTAGCGATACCATTAACCATAGCTATAACTGGTTTATTATTTTTATTAATTTTAAGCATAAGTTGAGAGCACATTTGAAATATTTTTTTAAAATAGCTTTCACCTTTATCATTTTGTAATCTTTGTGAATTTAAATCTTTTAAATTATGTCCTGCACAAAAAATATTACCTTTTGATGATAAAATAATTACTTTTACACCATTATCTTTATCAGCAATGTCTAGCGCTGATGTTAATTCATTGATCATGTTTTCGCTTAAAGTATTTTGTTTTTTCTGGTCATTAAGAATGATATTAAAAATATTATTATTTTTTTCGGTTAATATTAGATTAAAATTCATTTAATTGATTTGAATTTCAACATCTTTTGATAGGGAATTAGCAATAAAACAATACTTATGTGATCTCTCTTTCATCTTTTTCATTTCTTCATCAGAAATAGTAAAATTATCTTCAAATACTATAGCTGGATTTAGCTCTATTTTATTGACGTACATTCTTCCCTCTGTATTTTTTCCTAAATACGATATTGCTTTATCTTTGTAATTAATAATTGGCCATTTCATTTTTGCAGCTAAAGCTAAAAATGTCATCATAAAACAACTACTTACAGCTGCAGCGAGTTTTTGCTCTGGATTAATATTAGTTTCGCTTCCTCCATAATCTGGAGATGATCCCGCATCAATAGATACATTTTCGTTAAGCATTACTGTGTGATCAGTTAAGTATTTTCCAAATTCGAGTTTTTGATCTCCTAATTCCCACTTTATTTCGATTGAATGACTCATTTTAAGAATAATTAAAAGGTAGTGAGCACACTTTACCTTTTCTCTCAATATTGTCTGGTGTTAATACGATAACATCCTGCCCATCATTCCAATAATCTCTATCAACCATTGATAGCCCAATATTGGTTTTTAAAAATGGTGAATAAATACCAGAGGTGATATTACCAATTTGAAATCTATTTTTTGAGTATACAGGAAAAGGTATTGTGCATGGAGGAGTCGGGAACCCATCAAAAGTAATTCCTTTTATTTTTTTTTCTATTCCCTTTTTTAATATTTTTTTTAGTGCATTTTTTCCAATGAAATCATGAGATAAATTTTTACAATAATTATCAAATCCACATTCAATTGGATTATTTTCTAAAGTAAATTCATTACCATAGGACAATAAACCACCTTCTATTCTATCAATTAAATTTGGACATCCAGGTGAAATATTAAAATCCTTTCCTGTTTCCCATATTGTTTCCCAAAGTTTTTTTCCTAAACCAAAACCTTTCAGATAAATCTCAAAACCATCTTGTTTGCTA
This sequence comes from uncultured Alphaproteobacteria bacterium, assembly GCA_902610845.1. GTDB lineage: Bacteria > Pseudomonadota > Alphaproteobacteria > HIMB59 > CACPNW01. The sequence goes on from CACLXJ010000002.1 coordinate 29,630, forward strand.
TAACCTGATCTTGCAATTATCTGTTTTGTTCCTTCAAATTCAAAAAAAGAAAAATGAAAGAATTTTAATTTTTTAATTTTTTGACCAAATATAGAAGACATTAATTCTTCAGATTTTGGCCCTTGAATTGCTAAGGGGTAAACATCAGGCTCAATAATATTAACTTTAAAATTTCTTCCTACCGCTAATCCTTTTGCCCATAGTAGAACATCTGAATCTGCAACTGATAGCCAATATTTATTTTCACTTAATTTTAAAAGAACAGGATCATTAATCATCCCTGCATTTTCATCTATCATTGGATAATAATAACACTTACCAATTGGCATGTGCTTAATAGATCTAGGCGACATAAGCTCAACTAATTTTTCAGAATCAACCCCTTCTATTTGAACTTGCCTTTGACAAGATACATCCCATATCTGCGCATTTTGAGATAAGTGCCAATAATCTTCTTCTACTGTTGCTTTATATGATTTTGGAAGAAGCATATGATTTACAACGGTAAAACCACTTACACCAGCTTCAATTACTTTTTCTGTATAAGGAGTTCTCCTAATACGTCTCGACATGTTTAATCCTGAATTACTCATTTTATTTAGACCACCAAATTGAATAACCATTTGGTGAAATGATTAATGGTATATGATATTTTCTTTCTGAATCTTTCATTTTAAATTTAACACTTATTGAACTAATTATTTCACTAGTATTTCTAAAATACTTACCAGAATTAATTATCATTTCATAATCACTTTCACAATCTTCTTTCGTTAATTCAAATTCTTTAAGCATTCTACCAGAGCTATCTGTTTTATCTTCTAGAAATACAACTTTGTTATCATTATTTGATTTATAAATTATAATTTCTACATCGCTTGCATGCGTACCATCTATGGAGTTTAGTAAATGTGTAGAAAAAATAGCCATAATTTATTCTATAGAAGCTTTATCTCTTTTATCGCTGACTGCAGCAACTATTGGACTAATAACACCTTTTGCCTTAACATTAACACATGCAGTTTTACCACTTTCTAACGCTCTTTTTAATGCAGGACCTAAATCTTCTCTTTTAGTAACTAATTCTCCATACCCTCCAAAACCTTCAAAAATAGAATGAAATGGAATATCTCTGAAATCAGTTGCAAAGTGTTTCCCACTTTCAAATAACCTTTCTTGTTGTTGAGAAATACAGTCAAGACCTCCGTTATTATCTATAACTACAACAATGGGCTTTTTTTCTTGAAATGCAGCTTCAATTGATAATCCGCCAGATAAAAATGCACCATCTCCACTTATTAAAACAACATTAGATTTAGGATTAAGATTTTTTGCTGATACTGCAAAAGGAACTCCAACACCTAACATACTGAAAGTGCCTGGATGTAATATTCCTCCAAGTTTTTTACCTTTTGATCCAGCAATATTAATTGCAATCTCGGACCAGAAATGGGTATTACCACCATCAATTACTAACCAATCATTTTCAGTTAATAACTCTTGAACATCTAAAGCTAATTGAAGAGGATGAATTTTTCCACCATTTTTTTTGGCATCTTCAGTTTCTTCATTTAAGTCATCTAATGTTTTATCAATCCAATTTTTTTTCTCTTTTTTATTCTTATCAAACCATTCATCATTTAATTTCCATTTACTGTTTTTCTTTAATTCTATAAGTTTATCCAAAAAGACTCCAGGATCACAAAGTAAGTTAATATCTGCAGCTCTATTCAATTCTATTTCTTCATGCGATCCATTAATACAAACAAGCTTAGTACTTTTTGGAAAAAGTGGAGGATTGCCAAAATTCATTTGATTATCAAGACGTGCACCAATCATAAGAACCAAATCTGTTTCATTGAGGGCCATTTTCGATGGAGGATATTGATGAATATCTGCTAGACCCATGTATGTATCTGCCTCCTCTCCTAAAAGCTTTTGATGGTATGGTATATTAAATATTGGAATGTTTAATTCAAAGCCAGCTTGCTCTAATTTTTTTTCTGCATTAGACCACCAAACACCATGCCCTCCAATAAAAACTGGTTTTTGAGCATTAATTGCTAGATTAAATATTTCATTTAAACTCTCAGGATCGGGCCAAGCTTTGGCTAATGGTTTTTTTTGATGAGTAAAAGGTCTTTCTTCTAAACCTGCATCATCAGCAAATGATGAAAACATAATATCTACAGGTACACTTAAATGTACTGCTCCTGGATAGCCATTTGTTGCAATTCTATATGCTCTATCTACAAACTCTCTTATTCTGTTGCCTTCTGTTATACTTGCACTGTATTTTGTTAACGGTGCTGCAATAGATACATCATCTATTTCCTTAAAACCGCCTGCTCCTTGTCTTTTTAAGCTACTTGATCCAGTTATAAAAATAACAGGTGATCTTTCACCCCAAGCTTCCATCATTGATGGTACTGCATTTGCAAAACCTTCTGGTCCTACAATGCAAACAGAAGGTTTTCTTAATATTCTAGTATGGCCATCAGCTAAATGACCAGCAATTTGTTCATGAGGACAATTAATTACATTAATTTGACACTCCATAAATCCTTCAAGTGCTGGGTTACAAAAACCTCCAGAAAGCGTAAAAACATTATCAATACCTTTGTCTCTAAGAGCTCTTGCAACTAATGCCCCACCTCTAATCTTTTTGTCTCCCATCTTAATACTTTATATCCTTAAAAAATTTCTCTGCTATAATTTTTTTATCAACTTCATTTATATCGGTTAATCCTACTAAGCCAAGATTTGTACTTAACTCCTCTTTAATTAAGTTTATAATTCTTCGAAGACCTCTTGAACCATCTGCGCCAATGGCATACATTAGAGGTCTGCCAAACATAACAAAATCAGCTCCCAGAGCTAATGCACGTAAAATATCACTACCACTTCTAATACCACTATCAAAAAGTATTGGAAAATCGTCTCCCAAAGATTTTCGAATTAATGGTAAAGCATTAATAGAAGCAGTAGCACTATCTAATTGCCTACCACCATGATTAGATACTTGAATTGCATCAGCACCAGCTTCTTTAATTTTTAAAGCATCTTCAGAATTCATTACACCTTTGATTATTAATTTTCCTTTCCATGTGTCTCTAACCCTTTTTAGAGTATTCCAATCAGTTGCTCCTCTACTTTCTTTTCGTCGAAAAATTTGATCACCACTTTTAGAAGTAACATAATTCATTGGTTTTGGTGCTCCTTTAAATAAAGTTGTTAAACTCCATTGAGGATGAAGTGCAAAATCTAAAAATTGTTTTGGACCTATTTTAAATGGATAGCCAAAACCATTTCTGTCGTCTCTTGCTCTTCTTGAAAGAATAGGCACATCAACAGTAAGAATTAAAACTTTGTATCCAATATTTTCTGCTCTTTTTAATAATTCCATAATAAATTCTTCACTTTGAAAAATATATATTTGCATCCATGAATGACCTTTTGAAAAAGTAAACATATCTTCAAGTGTAGTACTGGAAGCCATTGAAACACAGGTTGGAACATTATTATGAGCACTTTCTTTAGCTATCATTTTATCTGCTTCAGGCCATGAAAGATTTGTCATTCCCATTGGAGCAAATCCAAATGGATAATTAAAATCAAAATCAAATATTTTTTTATTTAATTTTCTATTTTCAACATTTCTAAAAACCTTTGGCTCTAATCTAATTTGATCTAAAGCTGTACTATTAATTTCAGCAAGTTTATCATCTCCAGATGCTCCATCAATAAAATCAAAGACTAATTTAGGTAATCGTCTTTTAGATAATTTTATTGCATCATCAATTGTATGAATTTTAGTACTAGGTTTAATAAAATCATTCATTTTAATATTTGTAATCTAATACAATTTATAATTCTATTATAAAATATATTAGTTTTTTGAAACACCCTTCCAAGGTATTGGAGAAGATGGAATGTCTTGTTTTATACCTCTTTGTATTTCACCTTTCTCGTCATACATTGGTAATGTGCAAATTTCTCCTTTATGGATCTTACCATCATCACAATTGATATCTACTATTGTGCCAGGACCATATTCTTTACCATCCATGTGAACTATAGCAACACCACAAACTTGGAATGGTGACCATGTACTTGAAGTGACTATTCCAACTTTTTTATTATCAATTAAAATTTCAGAGTCAACTAATGCAAAGCTATTTTCAACTCTCATTCCCCAAGTCAAGCAGTCTTTGTTTGAATTAAGTAAAAATTCTCTTCCAATAAAATCTCCTTTAGTAAAATCAATAAACTTTCCAAGCCCAACAGAAAATGGACTTCTTTCATTTGTAAAATCTCTTCCTGCAGATAAAAGACCAGCTTCAATTCTCCTACATCTAAATCCAGGAGAAGCCGTTAAAATCATTCCCATTTCCTTTCCCTTACTTAGAATTAAATCTCCTATTTTTTTTGCATTATTATTTGGTCTTAAATAAAGTTCCCAGCCTAATTCATTTGTAAAACCTGTTCTGCTAACTATTACTTTTTCTGAAGCTATTGAAGTTTCAATCCAATCAAAATAATTAAATTTTTCTTTTATTGGATAATCAACTAATGCATTTAACAGTTTTAAAGATTTGGGACCTTGTATCTGACTCACCCAAACATCAGGATCTGATATTTGAACATCTAAATTTTTTGAATGAGCTTTATACCAACTATATAAATGTCCATCACCTTGCGCAAACCAAAATTTATTTTCATTTAATTTTAATAATAATCCGTCAGAAATCATTCCACCATCATGATAACATGCAAATTGATATGAGCATCTTCCAGTTTTAACTTTTGAAATATCTCTAGGGAAGATTTGTTGTAGTAAATTTTTAGCATCTGGACCAGAAATTTCATATGGATGTTCACCTGTATGTCTCAAAATTATTTCTTGTCTTGCTTTCCAATACATTTCATCAGCTGTGGCATGAGATAATTTTTCGAGTGTAAATCTTCCGTCAGCATAATTGGTATATTCAGGATTTAAAGGTATTTCTTGGTAAGTTAATGGATGAATTTTCATTGGTCTCGCCAAATCGAGAGATCTACCATTTTCTTTAATTACTGGTTTAACAACAAATCTAAAATTATTTATTAAATTATCCATAAAAATAAAGTCTGATTAACATAAAATATATAAAATAAAATTTTAAAATAAGTCTTTTATAGCTTCAATATGTCGTGGTTTAACCTCACAACATCCACCAATTAATGTAGCTCCACTTTTAAAAGTAGAAGAAACGAAATTTTTATATTTATCAATTGTATATTCTTCTTTTCTTGTCCCAAGTAATTCTATTGGGTTAAGGTATTCAGCTTGTCCTTCAAAACCATCCGGTTCAAAATTCTCTTCATGACTTGTAGGTAATTTTTTAAATAAATTCATTTTGTATCCAAATGGAAGTTTTTGTTTCTCCAAAAATGGTAAACTTTTTTCAACAATTTCAGGTGATACACAGGCAGAAACTATACCACAACAATCGTATTGATTAATTATTTCAAATAATTGATTTAGTGTTTCACCCGATGGAAGTTTAGCATCATAGCGTAAATGAACTCCTATTAGAGCTTTTTTATTAAAACTTTTAATTGCTTCAAGAGCAATTTGTATTTCTTTAATTGAACTCAAAACGTCTAAATAAAAAATATCAACATATTCGTTAAGATTTTTAGCAACATTATAAAAATCCTGATGCATAATCTGATCAGTTTCTAATTGTAAAGGTGAATAAGTATTACTTTGATTTGGTAACGAACCAGCAACTATAATTTTTTTATCAAATTCATCTGCAGATTTTCTTGCAATTTGCCCTGCAGATTTTATGGCATAATCTAATGAGTTATTTAAATTATATTTCCCCAAAAGTCTTCTTCTAGCACTGAAATTTGCTGTAACAATTATTTCGGAACCAGCTTTTATAAAATTTTTGTGCATTTCTAGAACCATAGAATGATAACTTTTATCTAAAAGTGCTTGGGCAGACCAAAGATCTCCACTTGTTTGTAATCCCATTTCAAGAAGGGTTTGTCCAGAACCTCCATCAAGGATATATTTTTTATTTTTATGAAACAATTTAAGAGACAGTAATTTTCAATGGCGCATTTAAATATGCGCCATTGAATAAATTTATATTTTTATGCAAACCACCAACGTTCAGATAATTTGTTACCATCACTTTCCCAGTTACCAGCAACATCTTCATCGTGAGCAAGTTTTTTAGAACCCGCACCAACATATTGGTTAAATGCATAAACAATTGCACCACCATCGTAGTTACAAAGAGCTTGTGCTTCCCAGTACATTGACTTTCTTTTTTCTGCATCTAGCTCAGATCTAGCTGATCTAACTAGTTCGTTAAAGCGAACAGTTGAATCAGTTTGAACTAAATTACCCCAAGCGGCTTCATTCCACTCAGTGTCATCAGTAAATGCTGCAGACCACATCATATCTTCCGTAGGTCTTCCACCCCAAGAACTCATACTGAAACCTTTGGTATTCCAAACGTTACTCCAGTAACCATCTTCAGGTTCTTTTTTAACTCGAAGATCGATACCACATTCTTGAGCAGATGCTGCTATCAAGTTAGTTGCATCTGTACAGCCTGCATAAGGAACCTCAGAAGTACTAATTTCAATTGGTCCACTTATTCCTGATTTTTTCCAGTGATAAGAAGCTTTATCAGCATCAAACTCTCTTTGCTCTAAAGCACCATTGTGATATGGGTGAGCGGTAGAGATCGGATGATCATTACCAACAGTACCATATCCAAGCATGATTTTATCAACAATTTCCTGCCTTTTGATTGCAAACTTCAACGCCATACGAACATCAAAGTTATCATACGGTGGAACATTTAATCTCATTGGCGCTGTATAGTGAGCGTAACCAGAAGCTGCTGTGATTTCTACACTAGGATTTCTAGTTAATAGATTTGCAGTTCTAAGATCAACACCATTCATCCAATCAATTTCACCATTTAATAAAGCTGCTTGTCTTGTTGCAGGATCATTAATTCCAATGACTTCAACTGAATCAAAGTGTGCAACACCATCACCTTTAAAATAATTTGGATTTCTTTTTCCAAATTTTGCACCAACACCTGGATTGAATTCATCCATAATATATGGACCTGTTCCAATTGTAGATTGAGCATCAACAACTCCATCTTTTGTTGGTTTAATCATGATATGATAGTCTGTAGTTATTGCAGGCCAATCGGCATTAGCTCCTTTTAGCTTAAAAATAACTCTGTCATTTCCATCAGCTGAAATTGTATCAATTTGAGATAACAATCCACCTGCTGCAGAAGCAGTATCTGGATTCATATGATACTGATAGTTGAGTACAACATCTTCTGCAGTCATTGATTTACCATTATGAAATTCAATTCCTTTACGAAGATTATATACCCAAGTTTGAGCATCATCTGATTCAATTGACTCAGCGAGTTCTCCAACAATAGTATGATCTGAATCAACTACTGTTAGACAGTTCTGATAAGACCACGCAGTAGCTTGCATAAATGAGCTCTGATAAGTTGCTGGATCTAGGGTATCAGTTGCATCTGCTGCACTATTACCCCATCTTAAATGTCCACCTTTTTTAGGTGTAGCTGCAACTGCCTTATCTGCTAAAGATAATGCAATTGGAAGCGTAACCCCAGTAGCAAGGACAGACATCATGAACTGTCTTCTATCAATAAGCCCTTTTATAAGCTTTGAAGACTGTTCCTCAATGTATTTGTCTATTTTCTTATTTTTCATTTGTCCTCCCTTATAATTGAACAAAAACCTAAGATTTTTGTTCATAATTTCTAGAAATTTAACAAAAAACAAACTTAAGTTAATATATAAAAACATATATAACGTTTTAATTCAACGTATAAATTATTAATTTTAGCTTGTATGTTGGTCTAATTTAGACAAAACTCTAAAAATTAAAATTGTATCTTCAAGGAGGGCAACATTACTAGAATTCATCCAATATTTAGAACAATTTTATTGAGACTTAGTCTTGGTCTTGTTACAGTTTTTGCATTTTCTGTAATTATATTTAGCACATTCTCTTTTTTACCTGGAGATTTTGCTACAGAAATATTGGGTCAAAGTGCAACAAAATCTTCTGTTAAAGCTCTTAGAGCTGAATTAGGTTTAGATAAACCTCCTGTAACTAGATATTTTGATTGGTTAGGGAATGTTTTTCAGGGAGATTTTGGTAGCTCTTTCTCTGGAAGATCTAAAGTACAAGGAGATCAAGGTGATAGATCTAGGGAAGTTGTAGGCTTAATTATTCCTAGGTTAAAAAATACATTATTTTTAACAGGAGTTGCAGCAGCATTGGCTATTCCTCTGTCTTTAATGTTAGGTATATCTTCAGCATTATATAGAAACTCTTATTATGATAGGTCAGCAACTGGTGTTAGTTTAGTGACCGTATCATCACCTGAATTTTTTACTGCATATATTTTTATTCTTTTATTAGCGACTCTATTTCCGGTGTTTCCAACAATTTCTAATGTGGATGAAGATACAAGTTTAGTGGAAAGATTTTATAGAACTGCACTTCCGGTTTTTACATTAACACTGATAACAATGGGTCACATGATGAGAATGACAAGGTCAGCAATTATAAATATCTTATCAAGTGAATATATTGAAATGGCTAAATTATCAGGAGCTTCAAGATATGAAGTAATAGTTAAGCATGCACTTCCAAATGCATGGGCTCCCATTTCTCAAGTAATTGCAATAAACTTAGCTTATATGCTGATTGGTTCAGTAGTTGTTGAATATGTTTTTAATTATCAAGGTATTGGCAGACTGATGGTTGGCTCGGTTTACAATCGAGATCTTCCTGTCGTACAAGCTTGTGCGTTAATTTTTGCATCAACATATGTAATATTAAATCTAATTGCTGACTTGATTGGTATTATTTCTAATCCAAGGTTGTTATATCCAAAATGAGTGAAAATTTATCTTATTCTGCAAAAAGTGAAGTTGCAAATTTAATTAAAAGAAGAACTAGAGTTGAAAGATTAAAAATAGCATTATCAAAAGCTCCAATTTCTGCATGGTTTGGAATGTCTGTTTTATTTGTTTATTTTTTTGCTGCTATATTTGCTCCCTTAATTGCACCACATGGAGAAGCGGAAATATTTCCTGTTGCCTACGCTCCTTGGGGTGACGGGCATATATTTGGAACTGATCAGATTGGAAGAGATATTTTTTCCCGAATAATTTATGCTGCGAGAAATACAATTGGTATTTGTTTGTTGGCTACATTTATTGCTCTAGGGATAGGAACAGTTTTAGGAATTATTGCAGCTCTTGATAGAAGGTATTTAGATCAGTTGTTAAGCAGAATAGTAGATACTTTAATGGCTATACCTGTAATGATTTTTACTTTTATACTTTTATCAGTTTTTGGACCAACAAATTTTAATTTGATTGTTATTTTAGGAATTTTAGAATCTACTAGATTTTTTAGAATTTCTAGATCAGTTGCTGTAGGTCAAGTTGTTTTAGAATATGTAGAAGTAGCAAGATTAAGAGGTGAAAATTTACCATATATAATCTTTAAAGAAATTCTTCCTAATATATCATCACCTTTAATTATTGAATTTGGATTGAGATTTATATTTATAATTTTTACAATATCTAGTCTTAGTTTTTTAGGAATAGGAATCCAACCTCCTTCTGCGGATTGGGCATCAATGGTAAGAGAAAATGCAATACTTATTCAATACGCTCAATACGATTTAACAGCAGGCTTAACACCATTAATTCCAGCTTTTGCAATTGCTTTACTTTGTGTATCAATCAATTTTGTTGTTGATTGGTATCTATATATTACTAGTGGATTAAAAGATGACGTCAAATAAATCAAAAGAACTTTTACTTGAAATGAAAAATATCCATATTGATGGATTTTCAGATGAGAGATGGCATAAAATTTTAAAGGGTGTAGATTTGACTTTATACAGAGGTGAAATACTAGGATTAATAGGGGAGAGCGGTGCTGGTAAATCAACTATGGGTAAAGCTGCTATGGGCTATACACAACCAGGTTGTAAGATTATAAAGGGAGAGGTTAACTTTAATGGTACAGACCTTGCAAAATTAACTGAATTTGAGAAGAGAAAAATTTGGGGCACGAAAATTTCTTATGTTGCTCAATCAGCAGCTGCATCTTTTAATCCCGCTCATAGATTAATGGATCAAACAATAAGTGCATCAAATAGATTAAAAATAAATCCTACTGATGTACTAAAAAAAGATGCTGTTCAACTTTATGAATCACTACAACTTCCTGATGCAGAAAATATAGGAGATAGGTACCCACACCAAGTATCGGGAGGTCAACTTCAAAGAATAATGACTGCAATGGCTATGTCACCAAGACCAGAGCTAATAATATTTGATGAACCTACAACCGCCTTAGACGTAACTACTCAAGTTGAAGTATTATCCGCTATGAGATCTATAGTAGATAAATTTAATACAGCAGCAATTTATATCACCCATGATTTAGCAGTAGTTGCACAAATGGCTGATAGAATAAAAGTTTTAAGATACGGTGAAGAAGTTGAAGAAGCTGAAACAAGAGATATGTTATCTAATCCAAAAGAAGAATACACAAAATCTCTATGGTCTGTTAGATCACTTATTAAACCCGAAGAAACAAATCAAGACTATATTTTATCAATAAAAAATATTGATGCAGCATATGGCTCATCAAAGGTTCTGCACAATGTTTCTATAGATATTCCAATGGGTAAAACAGTAGCCATAGTTGGCGAAAGTGGATCAGGAAAATCAACAACAGCAAGAGTAATTACAGGCTTACTTCCTCAATTAAAAGGAGAAATAATTTTTGATGGAAAAAAATTGTCTCCAAAACTTGAACAAAGATCAAAAGAAGAATTAAGAAAAATTCAAATAATTTTTCAAATGCCAGATACTGCAATGAATCCCCGTCAAACTGTTGATGAAATAATTGGAAGGCCAATAGAATTTTATCAAGGCATAAAAGGCAAAGAAAGAGAATCAAAAGTAATTGAATTATTAAAAATGATCGAGTTAGATGAAACTTTTTTAGATAGATTGCCATCAGAATTATCGGGAGGTCAAAAGCAGAGAATTTGTATTGCACGAGCTTTAGCAGCAAACCCAGATTTAATTATTTGTGATGAAGTGACATCAGCACTAGATCAAATAGTTCAAGAAGGAATATTAAAATTACTCCAAAAATTACAAAAAGATCTTGGTGTAACTTATATTTTTATAACCCATGATATAGCAACTGTAAAAGCTATTTCAGATGAAATAGTAGTTATGTATCAAGGTGAAGTAGTAGAGCAGGGTTTAAAAAATAAAATTTTAAATCCACCACATCCTGAATATACAGAACTACTATTGTCTTCAGTCCCAGAAATGGATCCTGATTGGTTAACTAATCTCTTGAATAAAAGATCTTCATAGTCAATTTATATTTTAAATAATGAATATTTTAAAATTTTTATCTAATTTTTTTTCTAGCAAAGAAAATAGAATAGAAAATCTTGAAGCTCAAAATATAATGATCAGTGAGAATTATTTTAATAAAGATAGTTTAACATTAGGTTCTATTTTTAAAGTAAATCAAAATATAAAACTAAAAAATTTTAAAAATAAAATTCTTTCAGAGAATTTAACAATAGTAGTTACTGACAATAAAGGCAAAACTATTGGATATATTTCTAAAAAAGAGATAGATAATATTCAATAAATGAAAATCAATCTGAGTAAAAAAAAATATGTAATTTCTGCTGGTGCAGATGGTTTAGGTTTTGCTATAGCTAATAAAATAATCAGTTCAGGTGGTAAAGTATATTTATCTGATATAAATAAATCAAAAATCGATAAAATAAATTCAAATAAAAAATATCATAATAAAATATTTGCCCAACACTTAGATTGTACAAATCCAAAAGATATAAAAGAATATTTTAATTCTCTAACTAACTTAAAAAAAATAGATGGATTAATAAATAACATAGGTATTGCAGGACCTACAAAGTATCTTCAGAATATTTCTATTGATGAATGGGATAACACAATAAAAACTAATTTAAGTTCGCATTTTTATTTTACGAAATTTGCAATTCCATTTTTAAAAAAAAATAAAAATGGATCTATTATTAATTTATCATCAACCGCTGGTTTACATGGTTTTGCTCAACGTTCACCATATGCATCAAGTAAATGGGCAGTAATTGGATTAACCAAAACATTAGCTGTTGAATTAGGAAAATTTAAAATACGTGTGAATGCAATTTGTCCTGGTTCTGTTAATGGTGATAGGATGGATAGAGTAATAAATGCAAAGGCCAAATTAATTAATTCTTCAAATAAAAAAGTAAGAAAAGAATTAGAGTCAATGGTTTCATTAAACATATTTGTAGAAAAAGAAGATGTTGCCTCAATGGCTGTATTTTTATTAAGTGATGCATCAAAAAATGTATCAGGTCAAATAATGACTGTTGACGGAAATACTGAAAGAATGAATTAGTGAATAACAACGCTGACTACATCATAATTGGTGCAGGGTCAGCAGGTTGTGTTTTAGCTAACAGATTGTCTTCACAATCAAAGAATTCTGTAATTTTATTAGAAGCTGGCCCGTCGAGTAAAACTTGGAAAGTTGATATGCCAAGCGCACTTCTATATGCAATGCATGATCCAAAATATAATTGGAAATATTATACAGAGCCTGAACCATACTTAAATAACAGATCTTTATATTGCCCGAGAGGTAAAATGATTGGGGGGTGCTCATCACATAACGGGATGGTATTTGCTAGAGGTCATAAAGAGGATTTTGATAGATGGTCTTCAACGGGTTTAACAAATTGGTCATATGAAAAAGTTTTACCCTATTTCAAAAAATTAGAGACATGGTCTCAAAATGGTAATGATAGAGGAAAAAATGGGCCATTGAGAGTAAATAAATCAAAAATAGATAAAAAATATCCATTATTCAAAAAAGTTTTAGATGCTACAAAAGAAGCTGGATATAAAATATTTAATGACTCAAATAATATTAATAATGAAGGATTTGGAACTTTTGATGTAACAATAAACAAAGGTGTAAGACAAAGTGTTGCTAAAGCATATCTAGAACCAATCCAAAGTAGAAAAAATCTTAGAATAATAAATAATATTGATGTAAAAAAAATTCTTTTTAAAAATAAAACCGCAATTGGTGTTGAAACAATCAAACACAATAAATCTTATAAATATATAGCTAATAAAGAAGTTATACTATGTGCAGGTTCTATTAATTCACCTAAAATCCTTCAACTATCTGGAATTGGTAATGAAAAACATCTTAAAAATTTAGGGATAGAAGTTATTCATAATTTAATTGGAGTTGGAGAAAATTTACAAGATCATTTAGAGATGTATATTCAGTATAGATCCAAAAAAAATGAAACTTTACATAAGTTAGCAACAAATTATTTTTGTCAAGCAATTGAAGGATCAAAATGGTTTTTATTTAAAAAAGGTAAGTTAGCACATTCTCATTTAGAGTTAGGAGGGTTTGTCAAATCTGACAAATCATATAATCACCCAAATTTACAATTTCATTTTTTTCCATACCTAGTTATTAATCACGGTTTGGAAAATTCTAAGTTTGAAGCTTTTCAATTTCATGTTTGTCCAAATAGACCAAAAAGTAGAGGGTTTGTTAAAATTGAAACAAATAATTATAAGGATGATCCTAAAATACAATTTAATTATCTTAAGCATAAAGATGATTTAAAACAAATGAGAGAAGGAGTTAAAATTGCAAAAAATATTTTATCTCAAAAATCATTAGAAGAATATGTTGGGGTAGAAATAAGGCCTGGAAAAAATGTGTCTAATCAAACAGAGTTAGATGAAATTATTAAAAATACATCAGAATCGGCTTATCACCCATCATGTACAAATAAAATGGGTGAGGACATAACTTCAGTTGTAGACCAAAGTTTAAAGGTTCATGGAATCAAAAATTTAAGAGTTGTTGATGCTTCAGTTATGCCTGATATCGTCAGCGCTAATCTAAATGCAACAACTATAATGATTGCCGAAAAAGCGTACGACGAAATAAAGAGTTAGAGTTTGTTAGAGAACCAAAATCTAATGTAATTAGATAGTTTTTCTTCTAAGAGTCCAACCGTATCTTTCGCTGTAGTATGCTTCGATACCATCAGCAAGATTAAGGTCATAATTTGAGTCTATAGATCCTTCAAGAACCTTATTCTCAATAGAACTCTGCTCTAGGCTGTCTTTTTGATTATTAATATTTTCTGTTAATTTACTGTTCATATTTACAGATTTTACAAATATACAACAATATAAAAAAAAACTAGAGTTTTCTGTAGTTTTAATGTAAAGAAAATTACTTTGAATTTATTAATTTTGTAAATTTTGTAAATGAATATTGAATCTGACATAAATTTTGGCCCTAGGTTTAAAAAACAAAGGATAAGCAGAGGTATTTCACAAGCTGAATTATCAAAAACTATTGGAATATCTGCTAGTTATTTAAATTTAATTGAAAGTGGAAAAAGAAAAATACCGCTTTCCTTACTAATTAAAGCAGCTGATAAATTAGATTTATCAATTAAAGACTTCTCAACAGAATCTAGTAAACGACTTCTTTCAGACGTAATGGATGTTTTAAGCAATGAAATTTTTGATGATTTAAAGATAACCAATCACGACACAAGTGACTTCATTGGTTCAAATCCTAACATAGCTAAAGCATTACTGACAATAAATGATTCTTTAAAAAGCTATAAAGAAGATATGCAAAATCGACTTGAAACGATGGATGTCAATGCAAATCAAATTGAAAAACCAACAAGACTACCTGTAGAAATCGTTTCAGATATTCTTCAAGAAAATAAAAATTACTTTCATGATTTAGAAATAAGTTCTGAAAATCTAAGAAAAGAAATAGGTCTTGAAACTGGACCTAACATTGGTTCTGGATCTAAATTGTCACTTTATCTCAAAGAAAAACATGGAATTGAAGTTAAAATAGTAACCATAAACGAAGATGAAAAAATAGTTAAAAGATTTGATGAAAATTCAAAGATTTTTTATCTTTCTGAAATGTTAACTTATACATCAAGAAACTTTCATTTAGCATCACAAGTTGCTTATTTAGAGGCTAATGATGTTATCAATAAAGTTATTAAAGATAATAACGTTGAATCAGAAGAAGTAGAACCTTTGCTTAAACTATCTTTACTAAATTATTATGCTGCTGCTTTTATGATGCCATATAACGATTTTTTAAAGAGTGCTAAATTACATAAATATGATGTAGAAATTTTGATGCACCATTATGCTTGTAGTTTTGAACAAGTTACACATAGATTAACAAATCTTCAAAGACCTGGAAACGAAGGAGTGCCATTTCATTTTTTAAAAACAGATATTGCTGGAAATGTGTCAAAGCGATTTTCTTTATCTGGTATTCATATACCAAGACATGGCGGTTCTTGTCCTAGATGGAATGTGTATACTGCATTTTTAAATCCTGGAAAAATTCATCCTCAAATATCTAAGATGCCTGATGGACAAGTATATTTTTGTATCGCTAGAGCTTTTGAGAAAGGAATTGAAAAACATGGAATGCCTAAAAGTTTTGTTTCGATTGGTCTAGGTTGTGATATGAAATACGCTAAAGATCTAATTTATTCTGAAGGAATTGATCTAAATAATAAAAAATTACAAATGCCAATTGGAGTTTCTTGCAGGATATGCCCTAGAGTGGAATGTCAGCAAAGAGCTTTTCCCCCAATTGATAAAGAACTTAAATTAGATATAAAATATCGAGGGACGTCTCCTTACGTTACAATTTAGTTAAATTTTGACTAACATTTTACCTAAATTTTTACCATTAAGTAGATCTATAAATGCTTTAGGAGCATTTTCTATATTTTCATAAATTGTTTCTTTAAATTTTATTTTTCCTTCTGAAATCCAATTTCGCATATCAGTTTCAAAAGGCTCATTATCATTTTCATGATCAAAAATTAAAAAACCTTTAATTGTTAATCTTTTGACTAATACGTGCGCCATATTTTTTAGTCCAGCAGGAGCAGAAGTTGAATTCATTTGAGATATTCTTCCACAAATAATGATTCTTCCAAAATTTTTCATTCGAAAAATTGCAGACTCTAAAAAATCACCTCCAACATTATCAAAGTATAAGTCAAATCCTTCAGGACAAATTTCTTTTAAGTGAAGAACAAGGTTATCAATTTTTTTATAATTAAATGCTACATCAATATTTAATTCATTTTTTAACCAATCAACTTTTTCATCTGATCCTGTACTAGCATAAACTTTACATCCTAAATTTTTTGCAATTTGACAAACTGTTGATCCAACACTTCCACCTGCTGAAGATACAAGAATACTTTGTCCCCTTTGTATTTTTCCATGATTAAAAAGACCTATATGCAGTCTGCCCTGTCATTCCTAAAGGTCCTAGATAAGTTTGTAATGGAAGATCAGAATTTTTTATTTTTTTTAAATCACTTCTTTTGCAAATAAAGTTATCTCTCATACCAAAATTACTGAAAACAATATCTCCTTCTTTAAATTCTGAATCTTTCGATTTTTGGACTGAACCAATTGCATAACCTTCCATTTCCTCTCCTAGTAAAAAGGGCGGTTTATAATTTTTACGTTCTGTCATTCTTGCTCTCATATATGGATCAACAGATATCCATGAATTAAGAACATGAATATTATTTGTTTCATCTAATTCTAAAGTTTTAGATTTAATTTCAAAATCATCTTCTTTAGGTAATCCAGTTGGTATATAATTTTTTAAAGCTACATATTTTGAGATTATTGTCATAATTATAATTTATATTTTTTCTTTAATTCTAGCAAATCTATTAAGAAATTATCTCTTATGTTACTTAAATCTTTTATAGAATGATTCTTTGATTGTTTTTTTGTTCCTTTGATGATTTTTTCTTTAAGTTTTTTTGTTAGTTCTGGAGATTTCAGTTTAGTCCATGGAAGTTTCAATGCTGGCCCAAATTGATCTAACATGTGTTTCATGCCCATTTCTCCTCCAGCTAGATGAAATGTAAGAAAAGTTCCCATTAGAGCCCACCTCATACCAGGACCATAGGTAATCGCTTCATCTAAATCTTTTGTTGAAGCAAATCCATCATTTACAATATGTAATCCTTCTCTCCACAGAGCTTCCTGTAATCTATCTGATAAAAAGCCTGGCAATTCTTTTTCTACCAGCAATGTTTTCATTTTAATTTTTTGATAAAATTTTTTTGCTCTATTAAGATATAAATTTGTAGTTTTTTTACCTTTTACAATTTCAACCAATGGGAGAATATATACAGGGTTAAAGGGATGAGCTATGATTAATCTTTTTGGATTAATACATTTCGATTGTAAATCTGATGGAAGTAGACCAGATGAACTAGAAGCAATTATTGAATTTTTGGGTGCATATTTACTTATATTTTTTATAATATCTTTTTTTAAAGATAGTCGTTCAGGTACATTTTCCTGAATTAAATCTGCATTTTTCACTGCTTCCTCAATATTGTCTGCGATTTCCAAATTTTTGAAATCGACCTTTGTATTATATAATTTTTTTATAATTAAGTTTGTCCTTGTTATTTCATCTTTTAGAAAATTTAATTGCTGAGAATTTTTATCACATGCTTTGACTTTTATACCATTAGCCAGAAATCTAAGTATCCAGCCGGCACCAATTACACCAGTTCCAATGACAGCAATATTTTTCAAATTAAAAATGTTTTTTTAGTTTTAATTTCTCTCTTGTCTGTTGCGGGGATAAAATAGACGCTCCCATATCTTCAACAATACATCTTGCCTTTTCAACCAACTGTGCATTTGATGCAAAAACTCCTTTTTTTAAATAAAGATTATCCTCCAGTCCTACACGAACATTTCCTCCCAAAATAACTGCCTGTGCAGCCATAGGCATTTGCGATCTTCCTATGCCAAATCCAGACCAAATACCTTCAGAAGGTACCATTTCAGCCATAGCTTTCATTGCGCTAGTAGTTGCAGGTGATCCCCAAGGTATGCCAAGGCATATTTGATAAAAAGGAGGGCCATCAATTAAACCTTCTTTATAAAGTTGGTTAGCAAACCATAAATGACCCATTTCAAAAGCTTCCATTTCTGGTTTCACTCCAAGCTCCTGCATTTTTTTTGCTGCAGTTCTTAGTTGTATCGGTGTATGAATAAATGTCATGTTTGAGTCACCAAAATTTAGTGATCCGCAGTCTAAAGTACAAATTTCAGGTAATAACTCTTCAACATGTTCTAATCTGCTTAATGCATGGATCATATCTGTATTTGCTCCTACTGGATTTAAAGGATCTTTACCTGTTCCAACTTCAAAATCACCACCCATACCTGTAGTAAAATTTAAAACTACATCAGTTTCAGAAGAGCGAATTCTATCTGCTACTTCTTTATAATAATTTAAATTTCTAGTAGGTTTGCCATCAGGTTCCCTTACATGTACATGAGCAATTGCTGCACCCGCTTTGGCAGCTTCAATTGAAGCATCAGCAATTTGTTTTGGTGTTATAGGTAATTCAGGATGTTTACCTGCTGTATCTCCTGATCCAGTTACGGCACACGAAATTATTACTTCATTATTCATTATATTAAACTACTATATTTTTTGAATTAATAAAGAAAAACAATGAAGATATATTTAAATTCAGGAAGAGTTAAAAAGGAATGGACCGATTACAATGGTCATATGAATTTAGCATTTTATATTCATCTTTTTGATGCTGGATGGGAAGTTCTTTTACAAAAATTTAATATGGGGGAAACTTCTGCAAAAACAGAGAAGAAAACTACTTTTGCCGTAGAGTCACACACAACTTATGACAAAGAGGTGAAAGAGGGTGATGAAGTAGATATTAATTTATTATTTCTTGATAGGGATAAAAAAAGATTAATTTATAAATTAGAAATGACACATAAGATTGAAGGTTATAGAGCAGCAACAACAGAGGTTTGTTCTTTGTATGTTGATTTAAATGTTAGAAAAGTTTCTGAATTAGAATTAGAAAAGCAAAAAGATATAGATAAATTTATTCAAGAAAATAAAAATAACTTTGATCCAGGTAATCTTACACTAATCAACAAGCTAAAAAAATAATTATAAATTTCTATAAGGTGTTCTATTAAATATTCTTTGAACCATTGGAACAAATTCTTTTAAAGGAATTGTATCATAATTTGGATCAAATGATGCTTGATCCCATCTTTCACAAAAATCTATAGTGTCTTTAAAGTATTCATGACCTTTGAATTTATCTCTTAGATTTCTATCTTTTCCATAATAATGATTATAGTAGTAGGCTTGAAATAAACCGTGTTGTTCTACAATCCATCTTGTTTTTTCAGAAACAAAAGGTTTTAAAACTGCAGCTGCAAGTTCAGAATGATTAAGAGGTGCGATTTCATCACCTATATCATGCAATAAGGAAGCCACCACCATTTCTTCAGAAGCTTGTTCACGTAACGCTCTTGATGCAGTTTGAAGAGAGTGTTCTAACCTAGATACCTTATAACCACCTAAAGAATTGTCTAAACTTTCTAGCACTCTCACTATTCTATCAGATGTACCTTCAATAAATTTGTCTTCAAAATTAGCAAGAAGTTCATAATCCTCTTTATCACCATGTTTCATTTCAGTGAATTTTACTTCATCTTTAGACATGAAATAATTATACATATTTTTAAATTTTATGAAACTAATTCCTGAATGGTATGAACACCAATACTGTTTGATTGCTTGGCCATGTAATAAAGATCTTTATGGTAAAATTATTAATAAAGCTAGAGACGAAGTTGCAAATGTAATTAATGAAATTGCAAAAACTGAGCATGTTATTGTATTGTCAAATAAAGAAGACATTAATGAAATTGAAAATAAAACTGATCATAAAAATATAGATATTGTAGAATGTAAATTAGATGATTCTTGGATGCGAGATATTGCGCCAATTTTTTATAACGAAAATGAAAAATTAAAATCAATTAGTTTTGAATTTAATGGTTATGGAAAGTATCCAGATTATTTAAATGATAATAAAATATCAAAATTTATTTCAAACTTTTTAAATATCCCAACAAAAATTTCTGACTTAGTCATTGAAGGAGGGGCAATAACTTATGATGATAAAAAAAATTTATTTAGCACTAAAAATGTAATATTTAATAAAAATAGAAAACAAAAACATAATAGTGAACATATTATTAAAGAATTAAAGCTCTTGTTTGATTTAAATTATATTTTTTTATTTGAAAATGGATTAATGGAGGATGATACAGATGGTCATGTAGATAATTTATTATGCCCTATAGGAAAAAATAAATATTTAATTACTACAACTCACAAATTAGATCCTAATTATGAAATATTAGAAAAAAACAAAGATGATCTTATTAAATTTTTTAAAGATACTAATCAGACATTTGATTTAATTGAAGTTCCTTTACCTACAAGAAAAAAAATTAATAATAAGAATATTATTAGCTCATATATAAATTTCTATTTCAGTAAAAATAAAATTATCTTACCTAAATTCAATGTTAAGGAAGACAATGAGGTAAAATTAACTTTTGAAAAGTTATTCCCAAATCGAGAAATTATAATGTTAGAAACAGAAAATATAAATTATGGTGGAGGAAATATTCATTGTATAACAATGAATGTACCAAAAATATGAAAGTAAAAGTAGCAACATCACAATTTAAGGCTCTTAAGGGAGACTTTGACGCTAATTTAAATAAAGCAATTAGTTTAGTTGAAAAAGCTTCAAATGAAAATGTTGATATTTTACTTTTGCAAGAATTATTTCAAGATTATTATTTTTGTTCAACTAAAAATGATAAATTTTTTGATCTTGCAATTGATTTTCCTTCTCATCCAATGTTCGAAAAATTATCTAATATTTGTAAAGATAAAAAGATTTCATTACCAATTAGTTTTTTTCAAAAAAAAGAAAATAAGTTTTTTAACTCTCTAGTTATGATTGATTATTTTGGTAAAATAAGTGAAGTTTATAATAAATCTCACATCCCTGAAGGGCCTGGATATAATGAGAAGTATTATTTTGAAAAAGGCAACACAGGTTTTATGGTTTTTGACACCCCTCTAGCAAAAGTTGGCTGTGCAATTTGTTGGGATCAGTGGTTTCCTGAATGTGCAAGAATACTAACGTTGAAAGGTGCTGATTTAATTTTATATCCATCAGCAATTGGTTCTGAGCCACACATGCCTGAATTAAATTCAAAAGATCATTGGATCAACACAATGGTAGGACATGCTGCTGCAAATCAAATCCCTATAATAACTTCGAATAGAATAGGGAAGGAGATCGAAGCTGATATTGAATTAAATTTCTATGGTAATTCTTTTATATTGGATCATCTTGGAAATGTAATAAATCGTATGAATGATAAGGATGAGGGAATAATAACTGCGACTTTAGATTTGTTAATTTCTAGAGAATATAGAAAATTATGGGGTAATTTTAGAGACAGAAGACCCGATCTATATAAAAAAATTCTCGATTTTTAATTTATTTTATTTAATGTAATTTTTATTTAGGAGGGGAATAATGCTTAAGTATTTTATATCTCTATTAGTTTTTATTTCTTTTTCAGCTCAGGCTAAAGAAGAATTATTTATTTACAATTGGTCTGACTACATTGCCGAAGATACAATTGAAAATTTTGAAAATGAATTTGGCATTGATGTAACTTATGATGTTTTTGATTCAAATGAGGTTCTTGAAGCTAAACTTTTAGCTGGTGGGTCTGGTTATGATATTGTGGTGCCTTCAGGTTCTTTTTTAGAAAACCAAATCAAGGCTGGAGTTTTTCAAAAACTTGATAAATCTGAATTATCGAACTTAGGAAATTTAGATCCAGAAGTTTTATTAAAGATAGACGCACATGATCCAGGCGGTCAGTATTCTGTAAACTATATGTATGGCACAACTGGCATTGGTTACAATACTGATAAGGTTGATGAAGATGAGGTTACTAGTTGGAGCGTTTTATTTGACCCAGCAATAGCTTCTAAATATGAAGATTGTGGTATAGCAATGTTAGATGCACCATCTGAAGTAATGGAAATTGCCTTAAAATATGTAGGTAAAGATCCTAACACCGAAGACGAAAATGATTATAAGGCTGCTCTTTCAATGTTGCAGGAAATTAGACCTTTTATTAGGTATTTTGATTCTTCTCAATATATAGATGATCTTGCTAATGGTGAAATTTGTCTAGCTATGGGATGGTCAGGTGATGTTTTTATTGCCGCTTATGAAGAAATAGAACCAGTTTGGTATTCTATTCCTTCAGAGGGAACTGTAATTTGGTTTGATATGATGGCAATTCCAGCTGATGCAAAAAATGTTTTAAATGCACATAAGTTTATAAATTATATTTTACGCCCTGAAGTTGCTGCAGATATTACAAACTATGTTTGGTATTCTAATCCAAACAAAGCAGCTAATGAGCTAGTTGATCCAGAAATTTTAGGAGACCCAGCTATTTATCCAGATGAAGCAACTTTAGGTATGCTATTTGCTGATACTGCTGACTCACCTAAAAAAGCACAATTATCAACTAAATATTTTAATAAATTTAAATCAAATTAAAAAATATACTTCATTTCAGCACTAATATATTAATATTAGTGCTGATTTAAGATGGATAATAATTTTCTTGTAATTGAAAATATCTCTAAATCCTTTGGAGATAACAAAGTTTTAGAAAATATTAATTTAAATATTTCAAAATCTGAATTTTTTGGTCTCTTAGGATCTTCGGGTTCAGGCAAAACTACCTTACTAAGAATACTAGGCGGATTCGAGAAGCCAGATACAGGACGTGTAATACTCGACGGAACGGACATAACAAACCTTGAACCTTTTGACAGACCATTAAACTATATGTTTCAATCGTATGCTTTATTTCCTCACTTAAACGTATTTAATAATTTAGCTTTTGGAATAAAAGAAAATTTTACCCAAAAAGAAATTGAAATAAATGTAAGAAATATTGCCAAACTTTTATCTATTGAACATTTATTAAATAGAAGAATTAAGCAACTATCAGGCGGAGAGCAGCAACGAGTTGCCCTTGGAAGGTGCTTAATAAAAAAACCTAAGTTATTATTATTAGATGAGCCTCTTGCAGCACTAGATAAAAAACTAAGATCAAAAACACAATTAGAGTTAACAACACTCCAAAAGAAACTAAAAATTACATTTGTTTTCGTCACCCATGATCAGGAAGAAGCAATGTCCTTATCTGATAGAATGGCAATAATGAAGAATGGTCTTATTTTGGAATGTTCTAGCCCTGAAGAGATTTATGAAAATCCTAAAAGTCTTTATACTGCCAATTTTATAGGAATTGCAAATATAATTGAGATTTATAAGAAAGATGAAAATTTTTATTCTGATGATTTAGGTATAAATTTTAAATTAAACAGAGAATTAAAAAATACAAAAACTAATATTTTACTAAGACCAGAGAAAATAAAAATACAATCAACAAATTATTTGAAAACAAGTTCATTTAATTCCTTTAGTGGAGAAATTTTAGAAAAATCATATTTGGGAAGCTTTACACGTTATGAAATTAAAATTAAAAATATGATAATTTCAGTTTTAGATCAGAATTTTAACTCCAGCTCAAATTATAATTTCCCAAAAGGGGAAAAAGTCATTTGTAGTTGGGAAAGTGAATCAATTAAGGTTTTAGAGGGTTAATTGAAAAATAAATTATTTGAAAAATATTTTGTTTTTAGTCCTTATTTTTGGCTTGTTCTATTTTTTTTTATACCATTAGCTATAATTTTTAAAATATCAATTTCGGTATCAGAATGGGGGATGCCTCCTTATCAAGATATTTTTCTTTTTGATAATGGTTTTAAGATCAATACTACATTTGAAAACTATGTTTATATATTTAGTGATTATTACTACATTGGATCTTTTGTAAATTCTTTGATACTAGCTCTAATATCTACTTTTTTTTGTTTACTTATTGGTTTCCCATTAGCTTTTTATATTGCGACTTCGAATATCAGATTAAGAAATATCCTATTAGTTTTAGTAGTTATTCCTTTTTGGTCATCATTTTTATTAAGAGTATATGCATGGAAAATAATTTTACAGAATAATGGAATTTTAAATGTAATACTTCTAAACTTAGGTATAATATCAGAACCACTTCAATTATTATACAATCAATATGCTGTCATTATGGGAATTGTATACACTTATTTACCTTTGATGATCTTACCACTCTATGGATACTTAAATAAATTTGATTTAAATTTAATTGAAGCATCAAAAGATTTAGGACTAAATCGTATTAAAACCTTTTTTAAAGTTATACTTCCCTTGTCTTTGCCAGGAATTGTTGCTGGATCTTTATTAGTTTTTATACCTGTTGTTGGAGAATTTATTATACCTGAAATGTTAGGTGGTAGTGATAGATTGTATTATGGAAAAATATTATGGGAGGAATTCTTTGTTAATAGAAATTGGCCAGGTGCTAGTGCTTTAGCTTTTAGTGGAATTATTATTTTGGTTTTGCCAATTGTTATTTTTCAAATACTTTATTCTCGTTGGAGTCAAAAAAATGAAATCTAGTTTAATCAAAAGTACAGTTATTTTTTTAGGTTTATTTTTTTTATATTTCCCAATTTTAGTTTTAATTTTTTACTCATTTAATGAAAATAAGAGAGTAATGGTTTGGAAAGGATTTTCTTTAAAATGGTACAATGAATTATTTAATAATGAACAAATAATTGAGGCATTTATTATTAGTATTAAAATTGCAGCTTTGTCTGCAACTTTTGCTACAATTTTAGGAGTTATGATTGGATATTCACTTGTAAGAATAAGAAAAATTCCTTTTAAATCATTTTATATTTTTCTTTCTTCAACACCTTTGGTTTTACCAGAATTAATTTTAGGTCTTTCAATGTTACTTTTTTTTATAAGCTTAAATAATATTATTGGATTTCCATCATCTAGAGGACAATTAACTATTTTTATATCGCACGTTACTTTTTGTATTGCATTTGTCGCAATTATTATTCAAGCAAGATTAACTGACTTTAACAAAAATATTGAGGAGGCTGCTATGGATCTCGGTTACAATTATACCAAAGTACTCTATAAGATAACTTTACCAATAATTTTGCCTTCTATTATTGCTGGTTGGTTATTGGCATTTACAATTTCTTTAGATGATCTAGTTGTTGCGAGTTTTACTACTGGGCCTGGAGCTAACACATTGCCAATTGTAGTTTTTTCTAAAGTTAGATTAGGACTGAGTCCTGAAGTAAACGCATTATCAGCAATTTTAATGTTTGCTTTAATAATAATTGGTTTATTTTATTTTTATTGTAATAAAAAATTTAAACATTAAGTAATAAATATTCTCGTTCCCAAGAACTTATTACTGATAAATAAGCTTGATACTCAACTCTTCTTATCGCAGCAATCGACCTTACAAATTTTTCATTAAATATCGATTTTATATCTTCATCATTTTCAAAGAGAGTTAACGATTCATCCATATTTTTAGGTAGATTAGAATTTTTATCTTTAAATGCACTATCTTTGGTTTCTGGATTTGGTTTTAAATTGTTTTTCATTCCTAAATATCCTGAAGCTAAATTAGCTGCAAAAACTAGATATGGATTTGTATCAGATCCAGGAATTCTATTTTCAATACGCATATTCCTTTCCTCAATTGATGGAATTCTAAATCCACAGCTTCTATTACCTATTCCCCATTTAACATTTTTAGGAGCACCCCAAGTTGCAAACAACCTTCTAAATGAATTTATATTTGGAGCGTATATTGGCATTAATAATGGAGTATATTTTTCCAAACCACCTAAATAGTTTTTCATTTTTTTTGAAATTTTAGAAGATTGATTAAAAAAAATATTTTTATTTTTTTCATTATATATCGATTGATGTATGTGCATTGCGCTACCAGGTTGGTTCTCCATTGGTTTTGCCATAAATGTTGCATGAAGTTTGTGTTTCAAAGCTGACTGTCTTAGAGTTCGTTTAAATAAAAATACCTGGTCTGCTAGATCTAAAGGATCACCATGCTGAAAATTTATTTCCATCTGAGCTGAGCCAGACTCATGATTAATAGTATCAATTTCAATATTTTGAGCTTCACAATAATTATATACATCCTCAAAAAGATGATCAAATTCGTTCACAGCATCTATACCCAAGGCTTGCTTACCTGTTTCTTGTCTGCCTGATTGACCCACTGGCACTTCAAGGGGGTAGTCTGAGTCAGCATTAGGTTTAACTAAATAAAATTCTAACTCTGGCGAAACAATTGGAGTTAATTTATCTTTTTTATAAAGTTTAAGAATATTTTTTAGAGCATTCCTGCTAGAATTTATAACATCATCTCCGTTAAGATTTATTGCATCACAGATAATTTGTGCAGTAGGGTCGTCGTACCATGGCACTACTCTCATTGTATCAAAATCTGGTTTTAAAATTACATCAATATCAGTTGGATTGTAAACACTTCTTGGTAAAGCACCAGCCGAGTCCTCAGTTGCATAATCTCCTGATATCGTTTGAATAAAAGTTGACTGTGGTAATCTGTGACTTTCATCTTCCAGTCCTTTTAAAAATTTATTTGTTGGTAAAATTTTTCCCCTTGCTATACCTCCAAGATCTGGAACTAAACATTCAACTTCTGTAATAGAGTTTTCGTGAAACCAATTTTGAAATTTTTCAATCATATTGAGACTGTTTGTTTACTAATTATTGTTAAACCATTAAAGATAAGTAAATGTTTACTACAAAAAAAAGGACCTTTTATCAACATGATAATGAAAAAGAGAGTTTTTATAATTTTTCAGCACCTAATTTTTCTAATCAAAATAAATTAAATGATAATATTTCAACTGATGTATGTATTATTGGAGGTGGTTTAACAGGTATTTCTTCAGCATTAAATTTATCTAATCAAGGTTTATCAATAACTATTTTGGAAGCAAATAAAGTTGGATCTGGTGCTTCTGGTAGGAATGGTGGTCAACTAGGAATTGGGATGAGAAAAGATCAATTCTACTTAGAAAAAAAATTTGGTATTGAAAAAGCAAAATTTTTTTGGAAAGTTGGATTAGATGCTGTTTCAAATGTAGTTAATTTAATTGAAAAATACAAAATTGATTGTGCACTTAGACAAGGTGTTCTTCATGTAGGCAACACAAAAAAAGATTATAAATATTTTCAAGATGAAATTGAGCATATGCAGAAGAATTATAATTATAATAACTATGAATACTTTGACCACAATTCAATAAGAGATGAAGTTAATAGTGAGAGATATTTTTCTGGAATGCTTTTAAAGGATTCTTATCATTTAAACCCATTAAAACTAACATACGGCTTAGCAGAACAGTGTTTGGCAAATGGTATAAATATATATGAAAATTCTCCAGCTCATAAAATTGTTGATAATCAAAAAGAAGTTATAATTCACTCTGGAAAAAATATTATTAAAGCGAAGAAAGTAATTATTGGTTGCAATGGTTATCTTGACAATCTTTTAGGATCAAAGAGAAATTATTTTATGCCTATAAATAATTATATTATTGCAACAGAACCTCTCGGAAAAGATCTAGCAAGTAAATTAATCAAAAGAAATTGTGGTGTAATAGATTCTAGATTTATGATTGATTACTATAGATTTTCAGAAGACTATAGACTTCTTTTTGGAGGACCTGAAACAATTACATCGCATTTTGTAAAAGATGCAAAGAGTTTTGTATCTAAACGAATGTATAAAGTTTTTCCTGAATTAAAAAAATTTAAAATTGAATTTTCTTGGGGAGGTACCTTAGCAATATCAATTAATAGATTACCTATTTTTGGAACTATTATGAATCAAAAGTTATATTATGCTCATGCTTACTCTGGGCATGGGTTAGCTATGAGTATTATGGGAGGAAAAATGGTAGCTGAAAAAATTTTAAATAAATCAAATAACTTTGATATGTTTGAGCAAATTAATCATTTTAAAATTCCAGGTGGCAACATGTTTAGAAGACCATTGTATTCCTCTGCCATTATTTATTATAGGTTAATGGATTATTTAAATAGATTATAATTACTTAATTGCTCTTCTTAATCTGTCATTTATAGTTTTGCCAAGTCCTTTATCAGGTATTTCTACTACAGCAATTCTTTTGCATCTACTTTGATCTAATTTATGAAGATAATGATAATAATTTTTTGCTGCTTCATTTAAATTTTTTTTATTACTCAAATTTAAATTAATTATTTTAGACTTTAATTTATTATTTCCAAAATTTAATAAACCTTCATTTTTAAGTATTCTTTTAGCATTCATTCTTATTGGCTTTAAAGTTGAATAATGTTTTTTTAAATTGCCAGGAGAAATAGAGGATTTCTTTTTAATTTTTACTTTTGCATATTTATTTAGTTCTTCAACAGTGATGCTGCCATATCTTAATACTTCAATTTTATTATTGGTATCTATTCGAACAACTGTAGATTCTAGTCCATGAGAAGACTGTCTATCTTTTAAAACAAAAATTTTTTTTTCTAGAATAGGGTCGATATCCATAATATTGGTTACAGAGGTTCTTTCTGACAGATTAGCACTAGGAGCTGCAATAGGTAGGTCAAATAAAGTTATTAATTTTTTAGCCAATTTATTACTGGGAATTCTGCAGCCAACTAAAGTTGAGTTATTAGAGACTAATTTTGATATTTTAGAATTTTTCTTTTTCTTTAATATTATTGTCAAAGGACCAGGCCAAAATTTTGAACCTAATTTTTTTTCAAATTTATTTAAAATAAAATATTTTTCTATTTGTTTAATACTTTTAAAGTGACAGATAATTGGATTACTTCGTGGTCTTTTTTTCACTTTAAAAATAGATTTTACAGCCTCATCATTTGTTGCATCTGCCCCAAGACCAAATACTGTTTCTGTGGGAAATATTACAAGTTCTCCACTGCTTAATAAATTTTTTGCAATATCTAACTTATTTTTTTTCATATTTTTTTATAAAATGTTTCCATCTATCTTTAAAATAGTTATTATCAATACTTGTATATGGGAAAAGTTATAGCATTTTCGAATCAAAAAGGTGGTTCAGGTAAATCGACTCTTTCAGCAAATTTATCAGTTTTGTGGAGCAATAGTGGTTACAAAGTAGCTGTTATAGATGCTGATGCACAAAAAAGTCTATCATATTGGCTTGAAGCTAGAAAATCTTATTATGGTGAAGATGATATTGGAATAACTCAATTAAATTTTGATATAAGGAATTTAATAGATGAAATTAAAGCAATAAAAAGAAAATATGATTTTATAATAATTGATAGCCCTCCATCTATTACTTTTGAAACAATGCAGGTTGTAAAAGCTTCTGACAGGGTATTTGTTCCAGTACAACCAAGTCCAGTAGATTTAATGGCTACACTGCCTTTTTTAAAAATCGCAAAACAAGAAAGAAAAAATCCAATAATTATTCTTAATAGAGTGATGCCGAGAGCAAAATTAACTGACGCAATGATTTTGCGCTTAAGATATGCTGGTGCTAAAATTGCTCGCTCCCGACTGTCTAGCAAAGTATTATTTGCAGAAACATTCTCAGTTGGAAGGGGTGTAGTTGATATAAGTGTTACATCAGACGCCTCAAAAGAAATAATTAATGTTGGAAACGAAATTTTAAGAAATTTCTAACTTTAATGTCTGATATTACAACTGTTATACTTGCTGCAGGCAATAGTACCAGATTTAAAGCAAGTAAATCAAAGCTTGTTTATCCATTATGTGGGTTACCAATTGTTTCACATATTTTTAATATTGCAAAAAAAATATCAGGTAAAAATATATTAATTGTATCTAATGAAAAAAATAAAGAAGAATTAAAGTTAATATTAAATACCTCTAAGTTAGTTGTTCAAAAAAAACAAAAAGGAACTGCTGATGCAATTGAACAAGTTAAAAAATATGTAAAATCAAAAAATATTTTAATTTTATTTGGTGATACACCTTTAGTTGAAGTTAAAGATATAAGAAAACTAATAAGTAAATTTAAAAAAAGTAAAGCGAAAGCTTCATTAATTGCATTTAATACTTCAGAACCGCATGGATATGGCAGGTTATTATTAAATAATAACTACGTTGAAGAAATAATTGAGCAAATCAATTTAAAACCTGAACAAAAAAAAATCAATTTATGTAATTCTGGTATTTTGATAGCAAATACTAAATTATTATTTGATAATTTAAAAAATATTAAAGAAAATAAAATTAAAAAAGAAAGATATCTTCCTGATATATGCAAAATTTTTTCAAAAAAAAATATTCCTATCAATTATATTGAGTGTAACAAAGAAACAATGTTGGGCATAAATACATTGGATGATTTTAATGTTATACAAAATATCTTGCAAAAAAAATACGTAAAAAATTTTATAAAAAACGGAGTCAATTTTTTAAAACCCAATACTTGTTATTTAAGCTATGACACCAAAATTGAACCCACTGTTACGATTGAAAGTAATGTTACAATCAAGGAAAAAACAATTATAAAAAAAGGCTCAATAGTTAAAAGCAATTCATACTTAGAAGAAGTTACAATAGATGAAAATTCACATATTGGTCCAAGTGCTAGATTAAGGCCAAAAACAAAAATCGGAAAAAAATCAAAGATTGGTAACTTTGTTGAAATTAAAAATTCTAAAATTGGAAATAATGTTTCTATTGCTCATCTTTCATATGTTGGAGATTCAAAAATAGGAAATAATGTAAATATAGGTGCTGGTACAATAACTTGTAACTATGATGGAAAGAAAAAACACAAAACAATAATAAAAGATAATGTATTTATTGGTTCAAACACATCACTCATTGCTCCAATTGTAATTGAATCAAAATCTAGAATTGGCGCAGGTAGTGTTATCACTAAAAATATTCCCAAAAATTCACTTGCTATTGAAAGATCAGCCTTAAAAATTCTAAGAAATAAAAGGTCTAAATAATAACCCTTGTTTCAAGATATATTAGGGTTTATGAGCCTTTTCAAATTATGAGCGATAAATGGTCACCAAATAGCTGGAGAAATAAAGATGCTCTTCATATGCCAAACTATCAGAATGAAGATCATCTAAATAAAACCCTGAATGAAATTTCCAAATATCCACCTTTAGTTTTTGCTGGAGAAGCAAGACTATTAAAAAAGAAACTGGGAGAAGTTGCAAACGGAAATGCTTTCTTATTACAAGGTGGAGATTGTGCAGAAAGTTTTGCAGATTTTCATCCAGATAATATTAGAGATACATTTAAAGTTATTTTACAAATGGCTGTTGTTTTGACGTTTGGTGCTTCTTGCCCAATTGTTAAAGTAGGAAGAATTGCCGGACAATTTGCAAAGCCAAGATCATCTGCCACAGAAGTTATTAATGATTTAGAACTTGAGTCTTATAAAGGAGATATAATTAATGGGATAGACTTCAATCAAAAAGACAGAGATCCTAATCCAGATAGATTAATTCAGGCCTACAATCAGTCTGCATCTACACTTAATCTTTTAAGAGCTTTTTCTCAAGGTGGTTTTGCCAATTTAAATAAAATACATCAATGGAATCTAAATTTTGTTAAAGGTGAGAATGCAGCTAAATTTAGAGAGATATCTTCTAGAATTGACGAATGCCTATCTTTTATGGAAGCATGTGGAATAAATGGAAACAGTGTAAGACAATTAAATGAAACAGACTTCTTTACAAGTCATGAAGCTTTACTTCTTCAATATGAGGAAGCATTAACAAGAATAGATAGTACTTCAGGTAAGTGGTATGATGTTTCAGCTCACATGTTGTGGGTAGGTGACAGAACACGACAACTGGATGGAGCACATATTGAATTTTTAAGAGGTATTGAGAACCCTTTAGGTATTAAAGTGGGTCCAAGCACAAAGACAGAAGAACTATTAAAGATATTAGATGTGTTGAATCCTAATAATGAAGCTGGAAAAATAACGCTGATATGTAGAATGGGTCATGAAAAAGTTAGTGGAATACTTCCAAAAATAATTAGGTCAATTAATTCAGCTGGTAAAAATGTGGTTTGGACTTGTGACCCCATGCATGGAAATACTATAAAATCTAACACGGGTTTTAAAACTAGGCCATTAAAAGATATAATTTCTGAAATTCAGCAATTTTTTCAAATTCACAGAAGTGAAGGAACATATCCTGGCGGCGTTCATTTAGAAATGACTGGTCAAGATGTTACAGAATGTATGGGAGGTCTTCAAGAAATAACTGATGAAGATCTAAAAAATAGATATCATACATATTGTGATCCGAGACTAAATGCCTCGCAGTCTCTAGAATTGGCTTTTTTATTATCAGATTTTTTAAAAGAAGAAAAATTGCTTTCAAAGCAATCTTCAAATTTATAAATTTATATTTATATACTACTTATGAATTCAAAAGATAAAATTTTATACATTTCGAACTGGATTAAAGATTACGCTAAATCTATAAATAATAATCCAATTACCCTAGTAATAGGAGTGTCAGGAGGAGTTGACTCAGCTCTTACTAGCACCTTATGTGCTCAAACTGGTTTAAAAACTATAGCTGTTTCAATGCCTATTAAGCAAAATTCATTACAACATGATTTAAGTTTAAGACATTTAGAATTTTTAGAGCAAAATTACCCAAATGTAGAAACAAAAATAATCGAGTTAGATAATGTTTTTAAAACATTTCAAAATACGATGCAAAATTTTGATAGTGAGTTAGCTTTTGCAAATTCAAGATCTAGACTAAGAATGGTAACTCTATACCAAATAGCTCAAAGTAATAATGGTATAGTTGTTGGTACTGGAAATAAAGTTGAAGATTTTGGTGTTGGATTTTATACAAAATATGGTGATGGAGGCGTAGATATATCACCAATAGCAGATTGCACTAAAACTGAGGTGTGGGAATTAGCCGAAGAAATTGGGGTTATAAAAGATATTATTAGCGCAGCACCAACAGATGGTTTATGGGATGATAGTAGAAATGATGAAAGCCAGCTTGGTCTTTCGTATAAGCAATTAGAAGAAGCAATGGAAAATAAGTCTAGTGAATACTTCAGTAGATACGAAGAAATTAGAAAGCCAAATCTCCATAAGATGAAGCCTATTCCCGTTTGCGAAATTCCTAAAGAATAACATGAAGTGTAGGTTCGCTCCTAGCCCTACAGGAAAAATACATATCGGTAATGCTAGATCAGCAATTTTGAATTGGATTTTTTGTCAAAAAAATCAAGGTGAGTTTGTATTAAGAATTGATGATACTGATGCCAATAGGAGTTCTAAAGAATATGAGACAAGTATCAAAGATGATCTTAAATGGCTTGGATTAAATTGGAGTTACACTTTTAATCAGTCCTCTAGACAAAATATTTACAATGAGAAAATCCAAATTCTAAAACAAAAGAAAAGACTTTATCCATGTTTTGAAACAGAAGAGGAATTAGCTTTAAAGAAAAAATCTTTGTTATCATCTGGGAAACCACCTATTTATGATAGATCATCATTAAATCTAAGTGATGAAGAAGTAGAAAAAAAAATAGAATCTGGAATCCAACCCCATTGGAGATTCAAATTAGACGATGAAAATATTAGTTGGAAAGATATTATTAAAGGAGATGTTTCATTTGATGCAAAAAATTTGAGTGATCCTGTTTTAATTAGAGCTGATGGAACATTATTATACCATTTACCTTCAGTCATTGATGATATTGAAGAAAAAATTACACATATTATTAGAGGGGAAGATCACATAGCTAATACTGCTTATCATATTCAAATTTTTAAGGCTCTTGAATCTTCTATTCCATCATTTGCTCATCATCCATTCTTAATTGATGAAACTGGTAAGGGTTTTAGCAAAAGACTTGGAAGTCTTTCAATTGAAAATTTTAGAGACGAAGGATACGAAAATATATCTTTACTTAATTATTTTCTTTTTATTGGTTCGAGTAGTAATATTGATCCAATCAAAGACTTAAATGAAATAGTAAAAAAATTTGATATTCAAAGCTTATCTAGATCTTCTGCTAAATTTTCAATTGAGTCCTTAAGAAATCTTAATGAAAATACCATTAAATTATTTAATTATAATGAGATTAGTCATAAGTTAAAAAATATAAAATCAAATTTTCAAAAAGAGAGTTTTTGGCGTTTTATTAAAAATAATATTTCATTTGTTAATCAAGCTAAAGAATGGGAAGAAGTAATTACAAAAATAAATAATGCTAAAGATTTAAATATTGATGATAATTTTATTATTACAGCAATTGATGAATTGCCCGAGGATCCTTTTGATGAAACAACATGGGATAATTGGACATCAAAAATTAACAAAAAAACTGGGCTTAAAGGAAAAGATTTATTTATGCCTTTGAGGTTGATTTTGACAGGAAAATCTCATGGACCCGAATTAAAATATCTACTACCATTATTTGATAGAGACGAAATCTTGCAAAAACTAGGAAAAATCTAGTAAATTTTAATTTATACTCTATTAGCGATCTAGTAATTATGGAAGATAAAGTATATTTATTCGATACCACACTTAGAGATGGTCAGCAAACAACAGGAGTTAATTTTTCTGTTAGTGATAAAATGAATATATCCCAACATCTTGATGATTTAGGAATAGATTACATTGAAGGTGGATGGCCGGGAGCAAATCCCACCGATAATGATTTTTTTTCAAGAAATACAAAATTTTCAAAAAGTAAATTGACTGCATTTGGTATGACAAGAAGACCAGGTAGAAGTGCAGATAACGATCCAGGATTAAATGCACTTATTAATTCAAGCGCAAGTTGTGTTTGTATTGTAGGTAAATCATCATCATTTCACGTAAAAAATGCTTTAGAGATATCTGAAGATGAAAATTTAAAAATGATCAGTGATAGTATTCAATCAATAAAAAATAAAAACAAAGAGCCAATTTTTGATGCAGAACATTTTTTTGATGGCTTTAAAGAAAATAAAGAGTTTGCATTGAATTGTATTAAAGCAGCGTATGAGGCTGGTGCAAGATGGGTTGTTCTTTGTGATACAAATGGGGGAACTCTTCCAGATGAAATTTACAATATTGTTTCAGAAGTAGTAAAGGATATACCAGGTCAAAATGTTGGTATACATGCTCACAATGATACTGATAATGCAGTTGCAAATGCATTAGCAGCTATTAATGCTGGAGCAAGACAGATACAGGGAACGATTAATGGTTTAGGAGAAAGATGTGGAAATACAAATTTAATTTCCTTAATTCCATCTTTGGTTTTAAAAACAAAATATAAAACTAATATTTCAAAAGATAAATTAAAAAATTTAATTCATATTTCTAGAACATTAAATGATATTCTTAACATGCCTTCAAGAAAAAATGCTCCTTATGTTGGAGATCATGCTTTCTCTCACAAAGGCGGATTGCATGCATCTGCAATAGAAAAAAACTCTTCAACTTATGAACATATTGAGCCAGAAATAGTTGGAAATTCTAGAAACGTCGTAATTTCTAATCAGGCAGGAAGATCTAATATATTAAATCAATTAAATAAGATTAATATTGATCTGCCTAAAAATGAAATCAACAATATCTTAGAGATTATCAAGGAAAAAGAATCAGAAGGATATTCATTTGATACTGCTTTAGCTAGTTTTGAATTATTAGTAAGACGTCACCTTGGTCATTTTAAGGATTTTTATAACTTAGAAAAATTTAGAGTCACAGACGAAAGAAGATGGAATGCTAAAGGTGAAGTTGTTACTGAAGCAGAGGCTACAGTATTTTTAAAAGTTAAAGATTCAAGTATGATGACAGTGGGCACGGGAAATGGTCCAGTCAATGCTATTGATAGTGCATTAAGAAAAGCTCTAATTGATTATTATCCTAATCTCAAAGATTTAAAGTTAACTGATTACAAAGTTATGATTCTTTCTTCAGAAAAAGGCACTGGCGCTATCACAAGAGTTTTAATTGAATCATCTGATTCTACAAATACACATTGGACAACTATTGGCGTATCTCCAAATATTATTGATGCATCTTATAGCGCTATTTTTGATAGCATTACTTTTAAGTTGTATAATGATTCAAAGAATAAAAATTGACTTCAAAAAATCCAAGCATAATTTTAGTTAGACCTCAACTTCCTGAAAATATTGGAATGGTTGCTCGTGTAATGCACAACTTTGGTCTAAAAGATCTAATTGTTGTTTCGCCAAGAAATAACTGGTTAAACAATAAATCAATAAATGCAGCAAAAAAAGCAACTAAAATTATTAAGAATATTAAAGTTTATGATGATTTAGAAATTGCACTTTCTAACTTTTCTTATGTTGTGGCCACGACTAATAGAAAAAGATATTTGGAAAAAAATTCCACAAACAATTTTAAATTCATTAAAAGAAAAATTATTGTTAATAAAAAAACAGCAATACTTTTTGGCCCTGAAAATTCAGGACTTTCAAATGAGGATTTGAGATTATCTGATATTATTTTTACTATTGAAACAAGTAGTAAAAGTAATTCATTAAACCTATCTCATGCAGTTACTGTTTTAAGTCATAAATTATTTGAATTGAATAATTTTAAAATTACTAATTCAACACCAATTGAAAAGGATAACATTAGTAAATATCAATTATCTAAATTCTTAAATTATATGATTGAAAAACTTGAAAATAAAAAATTTTTTACACCAAATGAAAAAAAAGAAAGCATGAAAAATAATATTTATAGCATTTTCACAAAAATCCCTCTTAAGAAGAAAGAATTGCAGACTTTATGGGGAATTACTAAAAAACTTAACAAATAAGCCAAAAATTGAGTATATTAAATTTGACATAGTACTTTAAATCACTATATAGCCCTCATAATAATGACAAAAAGACATAACTCTAAATACAAAATTGATAGAAGGTTGGGTGTTAACTTGTGGGGTAGACCTAAAAGTCCTTTTAATAGAAGAAACTCAAAGCCTGGTCAGCATGGTGTGCAGGGACAAAGAAAAAAACTATCAGATTATGGAAATCAGTTATTTGCTAAGCAAAAACTTAAATTTTATTACGGTGATTTGACTGAAAGACAATTCAGAAATATCTTTAAAAAAGCTTCTAATATTAAAGGTGACACAAGTCAGATTTTAATTGAGCTTTTAGAAAGAAGATTGGATGCTACAGTTTATAGAATGAAATTTGTACCTACAATTTTTTCTGCAAGACAGTTAGTTAATCATGGTCATGTAAAGGTCAATGGAAAAAGAGTTAACATTCCATCTTACAATGTTAGCGACGGAGATGAAATCTCTATAAGAGATAAAAGTAAAGAAATTAACTTAGTTGTAGAATCAGTTAGTTCTCAAGAAAGAGAAATTCCAGAATACTTAGAAGTTGACGCAAAAGAGTTGAAAGGTCGTTTTTTAAGAGCACCTTTAATTCATGATGTTCCTTATCCTGTAACTATGGAACCTAATTTAGTTATTGAGTATTATTCTAGATAATTTCTTTTTTATAACTATCATAAATATAAATTATTATTGCTACCCAAATAATTACAAATGATACCAACTTAATTTGTAAAATTTCTTCATTAAGAATAAATACTGAAGTTATAAAATGAAATGTTGGTGCTAAGTAAAACAAAACCCCAGCAAGACCTAATTGAATAAATTTTAAACCCAAATTAAAAAAAAATAGTGGAAAAATTGTTACAGCCCCTGTTAGAATTAAAAATAATGATGTCTTAAAATCAATACTAAAGATACTATTTTCATTTTGTAAAAATAAAAAAACTAAATATGGGATGGATATTAAAGATATTATGAAAGTCTCATAAAGTAAACCAATTGAAGGATTAACATTGACTTGTTTTCTTAATAATCCATATATTGCCCATGAAGTACCAATCCAAATTATTAGGAATGGAAATTGATTTAAATTAATAAATAAGAATAATATACCTGAAAACATAAGACATACAGATGCAAATTTAGGCTTAGTTATTTTTTCATTTAAAAAAAAATAACCAAGAACAATACTTATCATTGGAGTAATAAAGTAACCCATTGATGCATCCTGAACTCTTTCTTGTCCTACAGAATAAATAAAGCCTGCCCAGTTACCTGCAATTAGAAAAGCTGTAATTGTTAAAATAAAAATTCTTTTTCTAGATTTAAATATTTCAATAAAATCACTTATGTTTGAAATTAAAATTAATAATAAAAATAAAAAAATAAATGACCAGAAACCTCTATGAGCTACTACTTCAATAGTCTCAACGTGGTTTAATTCATTAAAAAAAAGGGGTTGTGGAAGCCCCCAAAAAATTGCTGCAATACAGGAAAATATTACACCTTTAGAAAATTTATTATTTAACAAACTAAGATGGGTTTACGTCTATTCCATTTGTATTTAATAATTCTAATAATTCACCACTTTCAAACATTTCAGTTATAATATCACACCCACCTATAAATTCTTTCTTAACATAAAGTTGTGGTATAGTTGGCCAATTAGAATATGTTTTAATACCTTCTCTCATTTCATCACTCTCTAATACATTCAAACTTCCAAATTTAACACCTACTTTATTTAATATTTCAACTACTCTTGCAGAAAATCCACACATTGGAAATACGGGTGTACCCTTCATGAAAAGCATTACATCATTAGAGTTAATTTCATTTTCTATATTTTGAGATACATGGTCGTTATTATTCATAATTACTCCGATACAGTTTTTAGCTTAAGTGCGTGCAAATCACTACCCATTTTACCATTAAAAGCATCATAAACCATCTTATGCTGTTCTACTCTTGTTTTTCCAGAAAAAGATTTTGATGTTACTGTAGCACTGTAATGATCACCATCTCCTTTAAGATCTTCAATTTCAACAGTTGCATCTGGTATAGCTTCTTTAATAAATTGCTTAATTTGTTCAACAGTCATTGGCATAACTATAAAATAGTTCAGATATTAGTAAAAATAAAGACTATTTAATTTTATTTTTAAAAATCCAATCTATTTTCTTTAAATCATTATCATCTTTAATGATTTTCACGATTTCTTTTGAATTTAATATTTTATTTAATTCTTTATTTTTTTGAAAAACTTGGGAAAAATTCTTATTATTATTCCATGTTTCCATGGCACTTTCTTGAACAATTTTATAAGCTTGTTGTCTTTTCAGTCCTTTTTCAATTAATTTTAACATAATATTGTGAGTTCTATGTAAGCCTCCAAGCATATTCAAATTTTTCAACATATTTTTTGGATAGACTTTTAAATTCTTTATTATTCCATTTAAACGATTCAGTGCAAAATCAGTTGCAATTGAAATATCTGGAGTCATAATTCTTTCCACACTAGAATGACTAATATCTCTCTCGTGCCAAAGTACGACATTTTCTAGTGAAGGTATTACACCACTTCTAATATATCGTGAAATACCAGTTAAGTTCTCACTCAATACTGGATTACGTTTGTGCGGCATTGCAGAAGAACCTTTTTGGTTAGAAGAAAAACTTTCTTCAACTTCTAATACCTCTGTTTTTTGTAGATTTCGAATTTCCACAGCAAATCTCTCAATAGAAGATGCTAAAATTCCTAGTACTGAGAAAAAATACGCATGCCTGTCTCTTGGAATTACTTGAGTTGATACATCTTCAGAATTTAGTTTAAGTTTTTTTTGCTACATAATCTTGAACTCGTGGGTCTATAGAATTAAAGGTTCCAACAGGTCCAGAAATAGCACAAACAGATATTTCGTTGATTGCCTGATCAAGTCTTTCTAAATTTCTTTTAAACTCAAAATAAAAGGAAGATAATTTTAATCCAAAGGTAATAGGTTCAGCATGTATCCCATGACTTCTTCCGATCATTAATGTGTCTTTATATTTTTTAGATTTGATTTTTAAACTTTGAATACATTCTACTAAATTTTTTCTTATTATTTCTGAGGTTTGCTTAAGTTGTACAGAAAATGAAGTATCAATAATATCACTTGATGTTACACCAAAATGAAAATACTTTGATGAGTCGCCAATATATTTGCTTACATTATTAATATAAGCAACAACATCATGTTTTGTTTCTTTTTCAATTTTTTCTATTTCTTTAACATTAAATTTTGCTTTATTTCTTATTTCTTTTGAAGCTTTTTTAGGAATAACTCCAAGCATTGCTTGTTTTTCTGCAATCAAACACTCAATCTCTGTCCAAATTGTAAATTTATTTTCTAAAGACCAAATCTTTTCAATTTTAGGCCTATTATATCTAGGTATCATTAAATATACTTATACATCCTTTATTGGAAAAGATGTATTATTTTTAGATAATGTAAATATTTCATTTCCTTCCTCTGTTATTCCAATTGTATGCTCGAATTGAGCAGATAAAGATTTATCTTTTGTTACAGCTGTCCATCCATCATTTAGTATTTTTGTTTGCCACCCACCTAAATTAATCATTGGTTCAATTGTTAAAAACATTCCAGGCTCTAACATTGGTCCCTCACCTGGTTCCCCAAAGTGTAAAACACTAGGTGAAGTATGAAATTCTTTTCCAATTCCATGACCACAAAAATCTCTTACTACAGAATAACCTTTTCCTTCAGCAAGTTTCTGAATTTTATTTCCAATATCACCAATATGCTTTCCAGGTTTAGCTTCACTAATACCAATTAATAAAGATTCATAAGTTATTTTTAAAAATTCATAATTTTTTTTATTTGTCTTGCCTGCAACAAACATTCTGGAACTATCACCATGCCAACCATTTAGAATAACTGTTACATCTACATTTACTATATCACCATCAGATAGAATTTTTCTTTCAGAAGGAATTCCATGACAAACAACATGATTTACAGATGTACAAACTGATTTTGGGAAACCTTTATAATTTAAAGGAGCTGGTATTGCTTTGTTTTGAATAATTTGATCATGACATATGTCATTTATTTCTTGAGTACTTATTCCTGGAACAATTTTTTCACTTAAAGAATCTAGAACATCAGCAGCTAAAGAGCCAGCCTCCCTCATGCCCTCAAAATCTTTTTTCGTATGTATTGGGATATTGTTGTTTCTCATTTAAAAAATAATTACTTACGATTAATAAATAATATATAGAAAATATCAATTAATCTTATGAGTTCTTTTACTGCAGGAATTATTGTTATTGGTGATGAAATACTTTCTGGTAGAACTCAAGATACAAACTCAAATTATATTGCAAAAAAATTATTAGAAGCTGGTATTAAGTTAGATGAAGTTATTGTTATTCAGGATGATAAAAAAACAATAATAGAAAATGTTTTAAAATATAGTTCAAAATATTCTTATGTTTTTACTACTGGAGGAATTGGACCAACTCATGATGACATAACTTCAGAAAGTATATCTGAAGCCTTTAATTTACAATATGAAACAAATAAAATGGCTTTTGAGATTCTTGAAAATTATTATCCAAAAGGTGAATTTAATGAAAGTAGGCAAAGAATGGCCAAAATGCCATTTGGTTCAGAGCTTATTTTAAATCCAATGACTGCTGCACCAGGATTTATTGTAAAAAATATTTATGTTTTACCTGGTGTGCCAGAAATAATGCAAGTTATGTTTGAGGAATTAATGAAAAAAATTAAAAAAGGTGACCCAAAACTTGTTACAACAATTAATACTAATTTATACGAAAGTAAAATTGCAAAAAATTTAAAAAATATTCAAAACAATTATACAAATGCATCAATCGGTAGTTACCCATATTTTAATCTTGCAGCTAAAACAGGTGGTGTTAACATAGTTGTTTCATCATGGGATATGAAATCTATCCAACCAATAGTTGATGATATAACTAAGATGATTGAATTAAATGGTGGAAAAAGTTTTATAGTTTGATATTAATCCAAAATTAGGCCTCGTGGTGGAATGGTAGACACAAAGGACTTAAAATCCTTGCCCTTTTGGGAGTGCCGGTTCAAGTCCGGCCGAGGCTACCAATTTCTAAATTATGTTTGCTTTTATTACCATTGGAACGAATAATTTAAAAAAATCATCTGTATTTTATAGTAAAATTTTAAAACCTTTAAAAATTAAAAAAGTTTTATCTCATAATCGTTATTATGGTTATGCTAAAAAAGAAACTCCTAAAAAAATAGAATTATACTTGATTAGACCTCATAACAAAAAAAAAGCAACCATAGGAAATGGTACAATGATTACTTTTAAAGCTAATTCTAAAAAAACTGTTAATGAATTTTATAAAATTGGAATTAGTCTTGGAGCAAAAGATGAAGGAATGCCTGGGCCCAGACATGGTAAAGATTATTATGCATATTTAAGGGATTTAGATGGCAACAAGATTTGTATTTTTAAAAAAATTTGATCTTAAAAATTAAATTGTTCATTCAAAATTTTATCTTCAATAGAGTGTTTACTATCGAACAATACAGTGCATTTATTTTCATCTGAAGAAACAATATTAACTCTACTAATATCCCTAAATTCAACATTGTCTGCAGTTACGCTAGATGAGCGTTCATCATTATTTAAGACTTCAAAATCAATTTTACTAATTTCAGATAAAAGAGCACCTCTCCATCTCCTTGGTCTAAAGGCACTGATTGGAGTTAATGCAAGTATATTTGAGTCTAAAGGTAGAATACTACCATGTGCGGATAGATTATAAGCTGTACTTCCCGCTGATGTAGATAACAAAACGCCATCACATATCAACTCTTCCATTTTTACTTTCTCATTTATTTTGATTTTAATTTTTGATGCCAAATGAGTCTGTCTCATAAGAGAAACTTCATTATATGCATATGCTTCAAAGATTTCATTATTAACACTTTGTGCAGTCATTTTTAATGGTTTAAAAGTAGATTTTTTAGCATTAGTAATCATGTCATTTAAATTTTCATTACTAAGATTATTCATTAAAAACCCAATTGAACCAAAGTTTATTCCAAAAAATGGTTTGTTTAATTTATTAAAATTATGCAGTGATTTTAATAATAATCCATCGCCTCCAATTGGAATAATGTAGTCGGCATCTTCAACAGAATTTTGACCAAATAATTCTGTTAGTTTCTTCTCTGTATTTTTAGCTTCAGGATTGTTTGATGATAAAAAATGAAATCTCATTATCCACCTGTTACGTTCATGTGTCTTTTCATATATTTATTAATCTTTGCTCCAATCATAAAATCATGTTGTTTTGGTTTAATATTAAGAGCAAACTTAATTTTTTCTTTTATATAATCATCACTATAATCTTTTCTCATTATATCTCTAAAATCAACAAAGTCATTCTGACCAAGGCACATAAAAAGTTTACCAGTGCTTGATATTCTTACCCTATTGCAGGAGGCACAAAAATTATTTGTTAAAGGACTTATGAACCCAATTTTATTAGATACTAAATCACTAGTATAAAATGTAGCTGGACCTCCGGTACTGTAATCAATTTTAGAAAATTTATATATTTTGTCTAGTTTTGCAAAAGTATCAGATAGTGAGATAAACTGATATTCTCTCGATATATCAGTTTCTTCCATTGGCATTACTTCAATAAATGTAAGATCAATTTTTTTATTACTAGTCCAATTAATTAATTCTTCAATTTCATTCTCATTAAAATCTTTAATTACTACAGTATTAATTTTAATTTTTATATTGGCATCTAGTGCTTCATTAATTCCATCAAATACTTTTTCAATATTTCCAAATCTTGTTATTTTATTGTATTTTTCAGGGTTAATTGTATCTAGAGAAACATTAATCCTATTAACACCATTTAGTTTAAGTTGTTTTGCATATTTTTTTAATAGCGTACCATTTGTTGTGAGTGTAATCTCTTTTAGATTTGTTTTCTCTTTTTTATTGTTAATTTTTTCGATTAATTTTATAATATCATTTCTTACCAAAGGCTCACCCCCGGTTAATCTAATTTTTTCAACTCCGAGTTCTATAAAGTTGTCACACAATCTTTCAATCTCTTCTAAAGTCAGTATGTCTTTTCGTGGAAGAAATTGCATTTTTTCTTTCATACAATAAACACATCTCAAAT
This sequence comes from uncultured Alphaproteobacteria bacterium, assembly GCA_902610845.1. Classification (GTDB taxonomy): domain Bacteria; phylum Pseudomonadota; class Alphaproteobacteria; order HIMB59; genus CACPNW01. The sequence continues at coordinate 73,923 of CACLXJ010000002.1, forward strand.
CGCATCTATCTGTAACAGATACTCTTAGGTAATTTACTTTTCTTAAATACTGATCAATTAGTTGCATTTATATTTATTATTTTTAATTCAACTTCTTTAGGGTTAATAGTTTTTTTTCCAACATTTTCAAAATTTATTGTAACGATATTGTTAATACATGACTGGACTTGACCAATTCCCCATTCTTTTTCTTTGCTAACATTTACAACAAAAGTACCTGGTGTAAGATCACCTATATAAAAATCTGACATTTAAAATAAAATTAGCTTATTCTTTTTTCTGCTTTTTCATGCATTTCTTGAGCTTCTAAACTCAATGTTGCAACTGGTCTTGCTTCTAATCTTTTGATACTTATTGGATCGCCTGTTTCATCACAATACCCATAAGAACCATCTTCAATTCTTTGAAGGGCAGCATCAATTTTATTAATTAGCTTTCTTTCTCTATCTCTAGTTCTAAGTTCGAAAGATCTATCTATTTCCTCAGAAGCTCTATCAGTTATGTCGGGTTTTGCTTCATTCTCATTCTGAAGATTATTTAAAGTTTGAGATGACTCCTTGAGTAAATCTTGTTTCCAACTTACTAATTTTTGCCTAAAATATTCTTTCATTTTGGCATTCATGAATTTTTCTTTCTGAGTTGGTTTATAATTTTTAGGTAATTTATTCATAATTTTAAAAAGTAGCTGATTTATCAAATGATTTTATTTATTCAAGCAATATTGAAATTTTATTAATTATAAATAATTCATATTTTTCAATATTTTAATCAAATTTTCATAAAAGAACAAAAATAGAACTTTTAAAAATAGAACAAAACGTGTACAAGTAAACATGATTTGCAAGAATCTTAATAAAAACATAGGAAATTAATGGAGAAATGAAATGTCTCAAGCTAAATTAAAAGTAGTAAATAACGAAAATTCAATGGATAAAGAAAACAGAAGTAAATCTCTAGAAGCCGCTGTAAGCCTAATTGAGAAAAATTATGGAAAAGGCTCAATAATGAAGTTGGGCTCTAAAACAAACGTAGATATAGAGTCTATATCCACCGGTTCATTAGGACTTGATATAGCTCTCGGAATTGGTGGAGTTCCAAAAGGAAGAATTGTTGAAATTTATGGACCAGAAAGTTCTGGAAAAACTACTTTAGCTACTCATATCGTTGCAGAATCACAAAAACAAGGTGGTAATTGTGCATTTATAGATGCAGAGCATGCTTTAGATCCAGCATATGCAAAGAAATTGGGTGTAAATCTAGAAGAGTTATTAATTTCCCAGCCTGATACAGGGGAACAAGGTTTAGAAATAGCTGATTCGTTGATAAAATCTGGAGGTATTGATGTGCTAGTTATTGACTCAGTTGCTGCACTTGTGCCAAGAGCTGAACTAGAAGGCGATATGGGAGATTCGTTACCTGGCTTACAAGCAAGATTGATGAGTCAGGCTTTAAGAAAACTCACAAGTTCTATAGCTCAATCAAATACTCTAGTTGTATTCATAAATCAACTTAGAATGAAAATTGGCGTTATGTTTGGTAGTCCTGAGACAACTACAGGTGGTAATGCTTTAAAATTTTATTCTTCAGTAAGAATGGATATTAGAAGAATTGGCGCAATAAAAGATAAAGATGAAATCATTGGAAACCAAACTAGAGTAAAAATAGTTAAAAATAAAGTTGCACCTCCATTCAAAGTTGTTGAATTTGATATAATGTATGGAGAGGGGATATCTAAATTAGGTGAATTAGTTGATTTAGGTGTTAAAGCAGAAATCATTGATAAATCAGGATCATGGTTTGCCTATAAAAATACTAAAATAGGACAAGGTAGAGAAAACGTTAAAAACTTTCTTAACGATAATCCTACTATAGCAAAAGAGATTGAAAATCAGATTTTGCAAAATGCCGGAATAGTTGAAAAAGCTATGATGGAAGGAAAAGTAGAGAATAAAGAAAAAGAAAAAGAATCTAAAGAAGCTGAAGAAATAAAAGAATAGTAAATATTATTTTTGTCTGGCGCCTATTTAATAATGGGCGCTTTTTTATTTAGACATTAGAGTTTTCAAGTTATAATACCTTTTAATGAATTCAAATCAGATTAGGTCAACATTTCTTAATTATTTTAAAAAAAATGGGCATGAGATTATTCATTCAAGCTCTCTAGTACCAGATAATGATCCTACTCTAATGTTCGCTAACTCTGGAATGGTTCAATTTAAAAATATTTTTACAGGTAAAGAGACAAGAGATTATAAAAGAGCAACTACTGCTCAAAAGTGTGTAAGAGCAGGCGGTAAGCACAATGATTTAGAAAATGTAGGATACACGACAAGACACCATACTTTTTTTGAAATGTTAGGCAATTTTTCTTTTGGAGATTATTTTAAAGAACTAGCTATAGAACTAGCTTGGAATCTAATAACCAAAGAATATTCAATAAATAAAGATAGATTATTAGTAACTGTTTATTCTGATGATCAGGAAGCTTTTGATTTATGGAAAAAAATAGCTGGTTTGTCTGAAAATAAAATTATTAAAATAAGTACATCTGATAATTTTTGGTCAATGGGTGAAACCGGTCCTTGTGGTCCATGCTCTGAAGTATTTTATGATCACGGTGATAAATACGAAGGAGGTCCTCCAGGTTCTCCAAATGAAGATGGTGATAGATTTATTGAAATATGGAATTTAGTATTTATGCAATATGAGCAGATATCTAAATCTGAGAGAATAAATTTACCAAAACCCTCCATTGATACTGGAATGGGATTAGAGAGAATGACAGCTCTTCTAGATGGTTCTAATGATAATTATTCAACAGATTTATTTCAACCGATTATAAATGAATCAACAAAACTTTGCGGCGATGAAAGTTCAATAACAAATCCTAGTCACAGAGTAATTGCAGATCACTTAAAATCTTCCTCTTTTTTAATTGCTGATGGAGTCATGCCTTCAAATGAAGGTAGAGGATACGTCTTACGAAGAATAATGAGAAGGGGAATGCGACACGCTCATTCTTTAGGCAATAAAGAGCCTGTATTTTATAAGCTATTCCCTATTTTTTTAGATGGAATTAAAAATTCATATCCTGAATTAGATAGAGCAAAAGATCTCATTACTAATACATTAATGAATGAAGAAATTAAATTCAAGGAAACTGTTGAAAAAGGAATAAAAATTTTAGATGAGGAAATTTCTAACTCAACAAATATATTTAATGGAGAAGTAGCATTTAAATTATACGATACCTATGGATTTCCATTAGATCTAACACAAGATTATTTGAAAAATAAAAATATTGAAGTCGATATAAAAACATTTGAGCAAAAAATGTTAAATCAAAAGGAAAGAGCGAGACAAAGCTGGAAAGGTACAGGAGACATCGAGGATGAAGGCATTTGGTTTGAAATAACTTCTAAAATAGAGCCAACAGAATTTTTAGGATATTCTGATATGGAAGCTGATTGTAATATAATTTCAATCATATCAGAAAGTAAGTCAGTAGATAAAATAAAAAAAGATCAAGAAGCAATTATAATATTAAATCAAACACCTTTTTATGGAGAAAGTGGTGGTCAGGTGGGAGATCAGGGTTTTTTTGAAAATGATAACTTTAAGTTTGAAGTTATGAATACTACAAAAATATTTGGAAACTATTTTCTTCACAAAGGTAAAGTAATTAGTGGTGAATGCAAAATTGAAGATACCATTAAAGCAAGCATTAATATAGTGAATAGAGATTTTATTAAATATAATCATTCTTCAACTCATTTATTACATGCTGCTCTAAGAAAAATACTAGGTAAGCATGTCACGCAGAAGGGTTCACTTGTAAATTCAGAAAAACTTAGATTTGATTTTAGTCACAATAATCCAATTGAAAAAGATCAACTCATAAATGTAGAAGAAATTATAAATGATCAAATTCAAAAAAATGGAATTGTTGAAATTAAAATTGTTGATCAAAAAAAAGCTATTGAAGAAGGTGCGATGGCATTATTTGGAGAAAAATATAGCGATGAAGTAAGAGTAGTAACAATGGGTCAAGACAATGAATCATTTTTTTCAAAAGAATTATGTGGAGGAACTCATGTTGTTAAATTAGGGGAAATAAGTAAATTTAAAATAACTAATCAATCTAGTGTTGCGTCCGGAATTAGAAGAATAGAGGCTGTATCAAATGTTGCAGTAGATAAATATATTAAAGAAATAGAAATAAATTTATTAGAAAAAAATAAAAACCAAGATAATCAAATTGAAGATTTAAAGAATAAAATTAAAAAGATTAATACTGATTATAATTTTAAAAATCAATCTGAAGACAAAGGTTTATTAATTAAAGAATTAATTCAGATACACGAAAAATTAAAACAAAATATCTCTATATCAAAAAATATTGATAATATTGTTGTAAAAAAAATCAAAGAATTAAATTTTATATACTTGATTGCTAAAGACTACCCTAATAAATCTTTGAAAACATTCATTGATGAGCAAAAAAAACAATATAATAAAAATAGTGTTTCATTAATAATTTCAAATAATGAAAACAAACTATCTATAGTGCTAGGAGTTACAGAAGATATCACAGATCTTTTCGATGCTTCAAAAGAAATAAGAGAAATCTCGATTATTCTAGGTGGAAAGGGCGGTGGTGGCAGAAAAGATCTTGCTCAAGGAGGAGGATCAGATGTAAATCAAATTAATGAAAGTATAAAATACGTAGAAAATAAATTAAATTCTATTAGTTAATTTGAAAATTATTTTTTATTGCGCTTAAAAAATCTTGAGTGTTTAACCATTTCTGATCTTTATTAATTAATATTGCTAAATCTTTTGTCATTTCACCACTTTCTACAGTTTTAATACACGTTTCTTCCAATTTTTTAGCAAAATTTATTAATTCGTTATTACCATCATATTCTCCTCTAAAACTTAAACCCCTTGTCCAAGCAAAAATTGATGCAATTGGATTAGTTGAAGTTTCTATACCTTTCTGATGATTTCTATAATGTCTTGTAACAGTGCCATGTGCAGCTTCAGCCTCTACTGTTTTACCATCTGGGGTCATTAACACACTTGTCATTAAACCTAGTGATCCAAATCCTTGAGCTACAGAATCTGATTGAACATCTCCATCATAATTTTTACAAGCCCAAATAAAATTACCTTCCCATTTTAATGCTGAGGCCACCATATCATCGATTAATCTGTGTTCATAAACTATATCTTTTTCTTTAAACTTATTTTTAAATTCTGTATCAAATACATCCTGAAATAAATCTTTAAATCTTCCATCATAGATTTTTAAAATAGTATTTTTAGTAGAAAGGTAAACTGGCCAACCAAGGTTAAGTCCATAATTAAAACAAGCTCTAGCAAAGTCTTTAATTGAATTATCTAAATTATACATTGATAGGGCTACACCAGATTTTTCAAATTCAAATACATCTTTTGTAAATCCTTCAGATCCATCTTTAGGTTCAAAAACCATTTTAAGTGTTCCTGGTTTATTAATTAATGTGTCAGTTGCTCTATATTGATCACCAAAGGCATGTCTAGCAACTACAATTGGATGGTTCCAGTTTGTGATTATTCTTGGAACATTCTTGCATATAATTGGCTGTCTAAATATAGTTCCTCCTAGTATATTTCTTATTGTTCCATTCGGAGAACGCCACATTTGTTTTAATTTGAATTCCTCTACTCGATTTTCATCAGGAGTAATTGTTGCACATTTTATTCCTACACCATATTTTTTTACCGCCTCGGCAGCATCTATTGTAATTTGATCATTTGTTTCATCTCTTTTAATCACTCCAAGATCAAAATATTTAATATCTATATCAAGATAGGGCAAAATTAATTGCTCTTTGATGTACTCCCAGATGATTCTGGTCATTTCATCTCCATCCATCTCAACTACAGGGTTTTTAACTTTTATTTTTGCCATTTAATTAATATATTTTTTAATTGATCAACTGTATCTATAATGTGAAAACTATTTTGTAAATTTTTATTTGAAAATTTTTCATCTTCAAAAAATTTAAATTGTTGAAATAGATTATCCCAAAAATTATTTTTATTAAAAAATATTATAGACTTATTATGAAGCCCCATTATTTTCCAAGATAAAACTTCTACAATTTCTTCTAAAGTTCCTGTTCCTCCTGGTAATGCTAAATACGCATCACCTAACTCAAAGAGTAATTTTTTTCTTTCAGACATATTATCCACTACTTTTAACTCATCTATATTTTCTAAAATTATCTCTCTCTCAGATAAAAAATTAGGAATTACTCCAATAACTCTATTTTTATATTTTTTTGCTGTCTTAGCAACCACACCCATAATACCAACTTTTGCTCCACCATAGACTATATTTATTTTAAATGATGATATTAATTTGCTAATTTCTTCAGCATCTTGATAATATTTATTACTTAATTTATCTGAAGATGAACAATAGATAGTAATTGATTTAATTGTCATAGATTTAAAAGTTTATTTAAAAAAAATTTAATTAGAAATTTTTTTCTTATACCAATTCTTCATGTTTTCTCTAAACATTAAAGCAGATGGTGTAACAACTAATGTAAGAAAAGTTGCAAAGAGAAGTCCAAATACTATAGCTGTTGATAATTGAACCCACCACTGAGTATCAGGTGACCCTCTTGTTATTTCTCTAGATATAAAGTCAACATTTGTCATTGTTACCATAGGTAATAAACCTAGTACTGTTGTAGTTGTTGTAAGTAAAACTGGTCTCAGTCTCTGTGCTCCTGTTTTGATAATAGCCTCTCTAATATTTGATGTTTTAGTCTTTAAAAAATCAAATGTATCAATCAATATAATATTGTTATTCACAACTATTCCGGCTAAAGCAATAACTCCAACTCCTGACATAACAATACCAAATGGCTGTGCTGTTACAATTAAACCTATAAATACACCAGCTGTGGACATTACTACTGCAAAAAGAATTAAGAATGCACTATAAAAGCTATTAAATTGCAAAAGAAGTATCATTAGCATTAAAAACAAAGCTACACCAAAAGCTCCTGTTAAAAACTCTTGAGCTTCTTTTTGGTCTTCATTTTCTCCAATAAGTTCTGCCCTCACTTTATTGTTTATTTCATAACGTGGTAAATCTAATGTTCTTCCTCTCCAAGACGGGGCAGTGTCTGAAATTCCTAATACGTACTCAAGTTCTTTTACTTTTCCATCCGGATAAGTTCCAGGCTCTACATCTGCTTGAATATTTATAGCATTTTTTGAGTCTACTCTAATTATATTTCCTGTTCTACTATTTGGAACAATTTCCACAAAATTGGATATTGGAACTAAGCCATTTGAAGTAGTTACTCTTAAGTTATCAATTCTATCTAATGTTCTTCCTTCGTTTGGATAACGCAGATAAAGTGGTATACTTTCATTACTATCATCTGGCCTATATTCGCCAAGTTTAAGACCGTTTGTTGCAAGTTTAATCACATTACCAATTGATGTAATGTTAGCTCCAAATTTAGATGCTTGTTTTCTATCTACATTAATTTCCCATTCAATCCCAGGTGCTGGTAAATTATCTTCAACATTCATTAATTTTGGATAACTATCCATAAATTTTTTAAGCTTAATTCCTTCAGCAATTAAAAGTTGTTTGTTATCACCGGTTAATTTAATATTAATTGGCTTACCTTCACCAGGACCACCTTGTTGTTCTCTTGATTCTACTTTGATTCCATTTATACTTTTTGTGGCTTCCAAAATTTCTGCTAGAATTATTTTTGATTTTCTTCTTTTATCCCAATCTGTATATTCCAAACTTATTGATCCTATAAAGTCTTCTGATGACTCTGATTGTTCACTTACATTTCCACTTAAAGAATAAATATTTTTAAATTCCTGTCTTTCCGATTGAAGCTTTAAAATAATATTCTCAACTCTTGATACATAACCTTTTTTTTCTTCAACAGAGAGATTACCTCTCGCAAAAACTACGATTTTTGCAAGATCTGGCTCAACATCTGGGAAAAATTCTACACCTTCTCCAACTTGAGTATAGGTGTAGTTTACAGCAATTAATATTACCAAAGCACTAATCATCACCTTCAAAGGATGAAATAATAAGAAGTTTAATATTTTTGCATAAAATCCAACAAAACCAGTTACGTTTAAAACAGGTTCATTTGATTCTGAAGATAAGATTTTTGCATTTTTAGAAACTAATTTATCTGTAGAGTTTACATTTTCTGAAATTTTATAAACCCTTGGTATAATTCTTATAAATACGAATATAAATAAAGCAAAGCATAGTGAATATTTTCCAATTGTTATAAATATACTAAATCCTTGAAGGTTTAATAATCCAAATCCATAAGATAACAGATTGTAAAAAATTAATGATATTAGTAATGGTACAATAAATTGTAGAAGTATTCTTGATACGGTATTTAGAATAGATCCTAAAACTGGGACAAACAGTAGTGCCATAAACAAAGAAGAAATAAGCACACATATAAGTGTTATTGGTAAATATTTCATAAATTCACCAGCTATACCAGGCCAGAATATTAACGGTAAAAAGGCTGCTAGGGTAGTTGCAGTCGATGATATAATTGGTAGTGACATTTTTTTTGATGCGTTTGCGAAAGCATCTTTTACACCAAGACCTTCTTTCATTTTTCTATCCGCATATTCCACAACAACAATTGCTCCATCGACTAATAGTCCTACAGATAAAATTAGAGCAAATAATACTACTATATTAATAGTAAAACCCATTACAGACAGAGCTAATAAACCTGATAAAAATGATCCTGGAATAGATACACCAACTAATAAACCAGATCTAACGCCTAATGCTCCTAAAATAATTATTAAAACTAGGATTATAGCTGCGATGACGTTATTTTGAAGACTATTTAACATAGTTTTAATTCCTTTCGATTGATCATTTCCAAAAGAAATTTCAACATTTTCAGGAAAACTTTTAGCAGTAATTGCAGTTATTTTTTTTACTTCTTCAATAGTATTAATAATATTTTCACCAATTCTTTTAGAAACATCAATTGTTATTGAATTAGATCCATTTACATTTGCATAAGATTGTCTATCTTCGAATGTTCTTTTAACTTCAGCAATATCCCTAAAAGTAATGACTGAATCTCCGTTAGTTTTAACAGGTGTATTTAATACATCCTCAATAGTTTCGTATAAACCTGGAACTTTAATATCAAAACTTCCATCACCAGTGTCTTGACCACCAGCAGATACCATTTTATTATTTTCTCTAACGATATTAATAAGGCTCTCAAGATTGATACCATAGCTATCAACTGCAGTTGGATTAATTAGTATGTCAACTTGCTCATTTCTTTTACCACCTATTTTAGCTTCTAAAACACTAGGAATTGTTTCTATATCATCTTGTAAAATATCAGCTAAATCTTGAAGAGTTCTATTAGGCACATCTCCACTTAAAGAAATGGATAGGATAGGAAATGTACTTATATTAACTTCGTTAACTGTTGGTTCATCTGCTTCACTAGGTAGGTCACCTTTAGCTCTATCAACTTTGTCTCTAATATCAACCATAGCTTGGTCAGAATCAAATCCAGCATCAAATTCTAATAAAACATTTCCTCCACCTGAATAAGCTGTTGATCTTACTTCTCTTACTCCTTCAACAGTTTTAACTTCGTCTTCAATTGGTTTAACTAAAAGCCTTTCTGAGTCTTGTGCAGAAATACCATTTTGACTTAGTGAAATATAAACTATTGGTATGCTTACGTCAGGAGATGATTCTTTGGGCATTGTGATGTAAGTAGATGCGCCTGAAAAAATAATAAAAATGAGTATTCCCATGAAAACTCGGGAATGGCTAATTGCATAGTCTATAATATTAATTTTCATTTAGATTAGTTTATTGTTTCACCAATACTTATATATTCTTGACCACTTACAATTAAGTTTATTTTCTCGGGTAATCCAGAAACCCACATTCCATCTATTGTATCCTTAATTGTTTTGGTTGGATAGAAAGTTACTTTATTATCATTATCTACAGCTTTAACACCTACGGTCCCATCGTCTAATAAAGTTAATATAGAAGGTGGTATTTTGTGAGCTTTAAGTTCTGAACCTTTGATAACAATTTTAGTTGTTATGCCACTTTTATAAGAGAGATCTTTATTATCAGCTTCAATCGTAATTTCGAATGTTCTAGTACTAGTTTCAGCTGATGGAGAAATAAAAGATATTATTCCATTTTTTTTAATACCATTACTATCTTCAATTAAAGCTTTAGTACCAACACTTACTTTATTTACATCAAATTCAGATAAATAACCTTCAATCTTGATTGGGTCTAAATCAATTATAGTAAATAGGGGAGTGCCTATTGCGATAAATTCGGTTTCCTCAACCATTTTTTCTGAAATAATTCCATCAAATGGTGCATTTATAGTAGTTTTTTCTATATCAAGTTTGATGTTCTTTAAAATTGATTTTACATTTGAAATTTGAGCTTCAAGGTTTGCTAAGGTAGATTGAAATTTTATTTTGATATCTTCTCTATCCGCTTGAGCATTGGCAAGATTAAAAGATGCTAAACTTAATTTAGATTTTGAACTTAAACCTTTATCAATAAGTTGTTTTGCAGATGCATATTCAATTTCATATAATTCAATTCTCTCTACATTTTGTCTAAGTAAATTATCTCTGTTTTTTTCATTTAAAATTAGCTCTTTATTAAGTCTTTCTAAATCTTTTTTTGCACTAGAAAGCTTTTCATTTCTATCCTCTAGTGAGATTGTAATCATTTCAACGTTTTGAGATACTCTATCTCCTCTTGCAAATTCAATATTATCTATGTTGCCAGATGTTTCAGATTTTACATCAATTTTTTTATTATGAATAGTTTGACCTTGTAATTCAATAGATTGATCAATTAAACTGGAAGTAAATACCTTTGTTTCAACAGAAAATGTAAAATCTTTATTATCATTATTTTCTGTTTCTTGAGAATATGAAATTTTTGTTTCAGTGCTAGTTTCTGTATCATCGCCTTGCGCAACAACATTGTTTGTAAATTGACCAGAACCAATCCATCCAACAACAGCGGCAAGTATTATGAAAGCTATAAATATTGATCTTTTCATTATTTATCGTACATGTCATATATATTAAAGTTACTAAAAAACAATTTTTTGTTAACTTTATTATCTTTTATGAAATCAAAAAACTGGGTTAATAGACAAAAAAATGATCAGTTTGTAAAGAAAGCTAAACAGTTAGGGTACATAAATCGAGCTGCGTTTAAACTAGAAGAGATTGAGCAAAAATATAGAATAATTGAACATTCTGAAGAAATACTAGAACTTGGATCTTCTCCAGGAGGTTGGACTCAAGTCATCTTAAATTACAATCCAAAAACTAATATAACCTGTTTTGATTTATTAGATATGAAAATGAATAATCAACGTATAGCTTTCTATAGAGAAGATTTTTTAAAATATAATTTTAATAATTTAAAAAATAAATTTGATTTGGTTTTATCAGATGTAGCTCCCAATACAACTGGTCATCAATCAACAGATCATCTCAGGATAAGTCAATTAATATATGAAGTTATAGACAGATTAGAAATAATGTTAAAAAAACAAGGATCATTTATATTTAAAATTTGGAAGGGAGAGGAAGAAAAAGAAATTATAAAGATGCTTAAAGAAATTTTTGATAAGGTTGAGTATTTTAAGCCAAAATCATCAAGACAAGAATCAAGTGAAATATTTATAATATCAAGAGGATTTAGATTGCATGAAGAGTAAATTAGAAACTATTTTAATTGTAGATTATGGATCTCAATACACACAATTAATAGCAAGAAGAATAAGAGAGTTAGAAGTCTTCTGCCTTGTCTATCCTTTTAATAAAATTACGAAAAAAATTTTAAATGAAATCAAACCATCGGCATTTATATTATCTGGAGGACCTAGATCAGTACTAGACAAAAATGCTCCTAAATTAAATCAAGAAATTTTAAAAATGAAAAAACCAGTTTTAGCAATTTGCTATGGCATGCAATTAGTAACAAAAAATTTGAAAGGTGTAGTAAAACGTTCAACGCATAGAGAGTATGGTCACACTATTATAAATATTGAGAAAAAATCACTTTTATTTAAAGGAATTAACAAACAAAAATTCAAAGTATGGATGTCTCATGGAGATAATATCAATAAAATACCAAAACTTTTTTCAATAACATCCTTATCAAATAACAAAATTATTTCATCTATTGAAAATCATAAAAATAAAATTTATTGCCTTCAATTTCATCCTGAGGTTTATCACACAGATTTTGGTTCAAAAATAATTAATAATTTTGTTTTCAATATAGTAAATATAAAAAATAAATTCAAAATTCAAAAATTTATTGAAAATAAAGTATCAGAATTAAAAAATAAAATTAATAATAAAAAAATAATTTGTGGTTTATCTGGAGGTGTAGATTCTACAGTTACTGCGTATTTGTTAAGTAAGGCTGTTAACAAAAATCTTTATTGTATTTTTGTTGATCATGGTCTTTTAAGAAAAAATGAAGCTAATGAAGTTTCAAAAATATTTTCCAAAAAATTTGGAAAAAACTTTATTAAAATAAATGCTTCTAAAATTTTTTTAAAAAAATTAAAAAACATTTCTGATCCTGAGATGAAAAGAAAAATAATTGGCAAAACATTTATAGAAGTTTTTGATAATGCAGCTAAAAAAATATCTAATGTAGATTATTTAGGACAGGGAACTCTTTATCCAGATATTATAGAAAGTATTCCATTTTTTGGAGGCCCAACAGCTAAAATCAAAAGCCACCATAATGTTGGTGGCTTACCAAAAAAAATGAAACTTAAGATTGTGGAGCCTTTAAGAGAATTATTTAAAGACGAGGTAAGAAATGTTGGAATGCAATTAAAAATAGATAAACATTTACTTTTAAGACATCCTTTCCCAGGCCCAGGTTTAGCAATTCGAATACCCGGAGTAATTGATAAAAAAAAGATCCTAATTCTACAAGATGCAGATCATATTTTTATACAGTATTTAAAAGAGAAAAAACTTTATAATAAAATTTGGCAAGCTTTTGTTGTTCTTTTACCAGTAAAATCAGTAGGTGTTATGGGAGATGAAAGAACATATGATTATTCGGTTTCACTTAGAGCTATTACTTCAGTTGATGGTATGACAGCTGATTTTTATATGTTTACAAATAATCAACTAAAAGAAATATCTTCTCGTATAATTAATAAAGTAAAAGGTATTAACAGAGTATTATATGACTTTACTTCAAAACCTCCAGGAACAATAGAGTGGGAGTAGTATTATGATAAATTTAAAAGATGAAATAAAATTTCCATGTGGCTTATCAATGAAAAATAGATTTATGCTTGCTCCATTAACAAATACTCAAAGCCATGAAAATGGAATACTTTCAGAAGATGAATTTAATTGGTTAACTATGAGAGCTAAGGGAAATTTTGGACTTACCATGTCTTGTGCTTCTCATGTTCAATCTATTGGTAAAGGTTTTTCTGGTCAATTAGGTATTTTTGGTGATGAACATATAGAGGGTTTAAAACGATTAACTGATGAAATAAAATCTTATGAAAGTTTAGCTGTTGCTCAATTACATCATGCTGGAATGAAATCACCCGAGGATATTATAGGTGAACAGCCAGTCTGCCCTTCAGATGACAACAAGACTAACTCAAGAGCTTTAAAACTAGATGAGGTCAAAAAACTAAGAGATAATTTTATTGAAGCTGGAGTTAGAGCAAAAAAGTCAGGATATGAAGGAGTAGAAATACATGGAGCTCATGGTTATATTCTGTGTCAATTTTTAAGCTCTAAATTCAATAAAAGAGAAGATGAATACGGTGGAAGCTTAGAAAACAGATCTAGAATAATTTTTGAAATTATTAATGGCATCAGAGACGAATGCGGTTCTGAATTTCTATTGGGAGTTAGATTATCCGCTGAAAGGTTTGGAATTAAATTGGAAGAAACAAAAAAAATATGTAAAAAACTAATAAATACTAACAAAATAGATTTTTTAGATATATCACTTTGGGATTCTTTTAAAAAACCTACAGAAGAAGAGCATAAAGAAAAGAGTTTACTAGAGCATTTCACAGAACTTGATTTTAAAGATGTTCAATTAACGGTAGCGGGAAATATAAGAACAGGTGAGAATGTTTACGAAATTCTTAATAATAATGTTGATTTTGTAACTATAGGAAGAGCAGCTATTCTTCATCACGATTTTCCCGAGAGAGTAATGAAAAATCCAAATTTTAAACCAATTGAGCTACCAGCTTCAAAATCTTACTTAAATAAAGAAGGTCTAAGTGATAAATTTATTGAATATATGGGAAATTGGCCAGGTTTTGTTGGTGAGTGACTTTAAAATTTCTTATGCTTTATATACAAAGACTTTGTTTATTTTTTCTCAATAAAATATTTGATTGCTCTTCAGCTGTCACTATGCAATGCAGATACTATTAAAAACCATTAGATATGCATTTTAAGAATTATTAAAATGCTATTATCATATTATTTAAACATAGTCATTTGATCTAACCTTACCACTTAATTAGGAGGTAAAATCAAATGAAAATATTTTTAATATTTATTACTTCAATATTCTTATCATTAAGTAGTTTTGCTGATACTAAAATATCTTTTGCTTTAGATTGGAAATTTGAAGGACCAAGTGCACCTTATTTCTATGCAATAGATAAAGGATATTTTGGTGAAGAACATTTAGAAGTTGAAATATCTGCAGGTAAAGGATCCTTAGATGCAATTCCAAAGGTTGCTACAGGAGCTTTCCCCATTGGCTTTGCAGATATAAACAGTTTAATTAAATTCTTAGATAAAAATCCTGGAGCGCCAGTTATGGCAGTTATGATGGTTTATGACAAACCTCCATTTGCAATTGCTGGAAGAAAAAGTCTTGGTGTTACAACTCCATCTGATTTAGAAGGAAAAATTCTTGGAGCACCCCCACCTGATGGTGCATGGGCACAATTTCCACCATTCGCTTCTGCAAATAACATCAATGTTGAAAATATAACAGTTGAGCCAGTAGGTTTCCCAACAAGAGAACCAATGTTAGCTGAAAAAAACGTTGATGCTATAACAGGCTTTTCATTTTCAATGTTTTTAAATTTAGTTCGTCTTGGTGTTCCTGAAGATGATATATCAATCATGCTGATGGCAAATTATGGGTTAGAATTATATGGTAATGCTATAATAGTTAATACTGATTATGCAGATTCAAACCCTGATGTAATTAAAGGTTTTTTAAAAGCTGTATCTAAGGGATGGGTTGATGCTATGAAGAACCCTGAAGATGCAGTAAAAAGTATGATTGAGCGAAATCCAGCTGCGGACTTAGCTTTAGAGACGAGAAGATTGATACTTGCAATAGAAGGAAATGTTAATACTGATTATGTTAAAGAAAACGGTATGGGTAATATTGACTTTGCAAGAATGGAAAAAGCTTTAGGACAGTTAGCAGAA
Organism: uncultured Alphaproteobacteria bacterium; assembly: GCA_902610845.1. Taxonomy (GTDB): domain Bacteria; phylum Pseudomonadota; class Alphaproteobacteria; order HIMB59; genus CACPNW01. Next base: position 89,505 of record CACLXJ010000002.1, read on the forward strand.
ACATACGAATTCTCATCTGATCCAGAGATTTCATCATTTTTTTACTGATAAATATTTACCTTAATATATTTTTTATGGGGTAGACTATTTCTACCCCATATACTAATCACGCCTTATGCATATCAATATTGAAAATGTTTCTCATCAATATGAAACTAAACAAGGCACCCTTCCTGTTCTACAGGATCTCTCCCTATCAATTAAAAGGAAAGGTTTTACTGCTATTGTTGGACCTTCAGGTTGTGGAAAATCTACGATAACTAGATTAGTCAGTGGATTAATTAAACCCACTCAAGGTAGTATTTTTATTTCAAATAAAAGAATTACATCACCCCTTTCTACTGTAGGTATGGCTTTTCAAAACCCAGTTTTGTTAGAATGGAGAAATATTATTAAAAATATAATTCTTCCACTTGAGATAGTGTCAAAAAATATGACATATAATCAAAAGAGATCGAATGCATTAGATCTACTTAAGTTAGTGGGATTAGAAGAATTTGAAAATAATTTACCATCTGAATTATCTGGTGGGATGAAACAAAGAGTTTCACTTTGTAGATCTTTAGTTCATAGTCCAGAGGTCTTAATTTTAGATGAGCCATTTGCAGCTCTAGATGCATTTACAAGAGAAGATTTGTGGGACGTAATGCACAAATTAAAAAAAGAACGAGACTTCACATGTATTTTAATAACTCATGATTTAAGAGAAGCAGTTTATTTAGCTGATCAAGTAATTGTTTTATCCGGAAGACCAGCTTCATTGCAATACGACGTCAAAACTAATTTTAATGAAGAAAAAAAAATCTCTGATTTATATTCATCAGAAGTTTCACAATTGCTTGCAACACTTAGAAATCAAATTGAAATAGCTCAGAATAAAAATGATTAGAATTAATAATTTTATTATACCCTTATTTAGTCTTATAATTTTTTGTTTGTTATGGGAATTATTAGTTTGGTATAATAATTGGCCAAATTATAAAATGGCATCACCTTCAGATTTATGGCCAGCATTTTGGAAATTTAAACATCTCTTTTTGATATACGGTTGGGAAACTTTTTGGAGAACTCTTGTAGGATTAATATTGTCTGTTTTGGTAGGATTAATTTTAGGAATTTTGATGGGGTTTTCAAAAACTATTAGAATAGGCTTATATCCTATCCTTGTTGGTTTTAATGCTATTCCTAAAGCAACAGTAGTTCCAGTAATTGCATTAATATTTGTCGGTATGCACAATATGAATACAATTATAATTGTAATTCTTATTTCATTTTTTCCCATCTGTGTTTCAATTTCGATTGGATTGTCAACTTTAGAAAGAGAATATGAAGATATACTTTTATCATTAGGCGCTAATAAATTTGAGATTTTTTATAAAATTGCTTTACCAAAAACATTACCAGAATTTTTTGGAGCATTAAAAGTATCAACAACACTCGCTTTTATTGGAACTAATTTGATGGAGATTATTGAACCACATGGAAAAGGATTAGGGCATTTGTTTGACAGTGGAAAAATTAGTGCAGATTATCCGTTAATGTTTGCAGTATTGATTACCTTGGCTGTTATGGGAATATTTTTATATTATATTGTTGTTTATCTTGAAAATATTTTTGCTGGTTGGGCCATTAGAAAATAAAGTTTAGGATTATTAAGTTTAATAATACAAATTATTTAATAAAATTGTTAATATTAATTTACTAACTTAAAAATGCTTCGATTTAAAGATGATATAAGTGCATCTAAACTTTCAAATTTCTTATTTTGATTTTTAGATTTTAAATTATAAAAAATTTTTCTTTTTTTTCTCTCTAGTGATTTATTTAGTATGCATTCTGGAGCTGCTAGACTATGTTTAAATATATAAAAAAATGCATTATTTTTATTAAAATTAATAGCATAGTCTTTCCATTCTCCATTAGAAACTCCTTTAGAATAAAGGTTTAGGATTTTGGCGAGTTCATCTTTGGAAAAGTAGAGATTGTGATTGTTAGTTGAAGCACTAGATGTTACTAAACCCATATTTTAAGAATATAATATAAATTTATGCCTGTAAATGCTCCAAATGATAATTTAGATGTATTAGCACCATCATTTAATCTTAAAAATATTAATGATGAAATGCTTTCATTAGATAATGGAAAAGGATTAAATGGTACTGTTATCGTTTTTATATGTAATCATTGTCCATATGTTAAAGCAATTGCAAGTAGATTAAAAAAAGATGCTGATGAGTTACTAGAGTACTCAATAAATACAATTGCCATTATGTCTAATGACGTAATTAAATATCCCGATGATTCATTTGATAATATGAAAATTTTCTCTGATAAATATAATTTGAATTTTCCGTATCTTTATGATGAAACACAAGAAGTGGCAAAAAATTATAATGCTGTTTGTACTCCAGATTTTTTCGGTTTTGATAAAGATCTTAAATTAAAATATAGAGGTAGAATAGACTCAGGTGTAATGAATACAAATCAAAATTCAAATATTGAAAGAGATCTTTTTAATGCAATGATTAAAATTAAAAATGATGGAGTAGGCCCAACTAATCAAATGAATAGTATTGGTTGTTCAATAAAATGGAAATAGTATGAATCAAGAGAATAAAAATCAAAATTTATTTAAAAAAATACAAATTTTTATGTTTAAAAACTACATACAATTAATAATTTCATTAGTAATTTTAATAATTATATTTATTGGTTTCCAAATATATAATTATTTTAAAATTCAAAATATTAAAAACTCTAGTATAAGTTTTTTAGATATTATCCAAGATAATCAAAATGATTTAAGTAGTTTAGAAAGCTTAATTGATAAAAATAATATTTTTTCTATTTTAGCAAAATTAAAATTAATTCAGAAAAATAATGAAAATAAAAACTTTAGTTATTCTAATGAATTGTATAAAGAATTACTTGCTTCATCAAATTTAAATGATCTGTATAAATCGGCTATCGCTGCAAATGCTTCATACACAATGATTAATGCATCTTATGAAGACAATACTAATAATTATTTAAATGATATATCAATTTATATAAATAATATTAACGATGAGTTGGATAGTTATTTTTCTATTAAAAAAGAATTAGAATATTTATTAATCGTTACAGAAATTGATCTTAATAAATCTGAATATAGTAATTCAAAAGCTTTGGATAAATATAATGAAATATTTAATTCAAGTTTGATTTCTGCCTCTACAAAAGAAAGAGTGAAAAAGATTCATGAGTTTCAGCTTTATAAGTAGAATATCGCTATATCTATCTTTCATATTTATTTTTTCATGTCAGGATACGATTTCATCATTAGCAAATAATGAAAATATAGATTCTCAAGATTATTACTTTCAATTAGAAACAGAAGAATTTTTAGATTTTAGTTTTTTTGAACAATACGATGAAAACGTAATTGATAATTATACATATAATGCATCTGACTATAATTTTTTAGATAAAGATCTAGCTGTATTAAAAATTAATAACTATGAAGCAAAATATCATAACAATGAACCAATAAATGTTATACAACTTGATGAAAGTATTTACTCATTAAATAAAGACGGGGAACTTCTAAAGTTTGATTTAAATAGTGGAAAGTTGATTAAAAGAATTAATGTTAATTTAGATCAAGTAAAAAAAGTACCTATATCTTTTTCTCTTTATAATAATGATTTTATTATTGCTTTTAAATCAGGAGAAGTAGTTAAAATTAACAAATTAGGTCAGGTTATTTGGTTATTTAAAAATGAAGATTTATTAAATACTCCAATCAAAATATTTAATGACTATCTAATAATATTATATCCAGAAAATATAGTTTTCTTATCAATTTTAAGTGGAGATATAATTTATGAGAAAGCTTTTAAATCAAGTAATATAATTCAATCATCGGGAGGTAAGATTGAAAATTATTTTAATATTATTTTTTTTATACTCCCTAATAGTGAATTTAATTCTTTAGACACATATTTGTTTGAGGAACATAGATTAAATTTTGACAATATTGAACTTAATACTTCACTTAATAATTTAAAAGATCAAATACACCTTTACAAAAATTTTTTAGTTTATTTTGATGATGGAAATATTTTTCATACTTTCGACATAAATAAAAACAAGTTTATATTAGTTGATTTTAGAATAAATAACTCGTCTTCAGCTGTATTAATTAATAATTCACTAATTTCTAAAAATGAAAATTATATTGAATTTTATAACATACAGAATGGAAATTTATTCTCAAGAATCAATATTAACAAAATACTAAATAAAAAATCAAAAATAATAAATTCTTTAATCATGAATAAAAATATGCATTTATTTACAGACAACGGTGAAATAATTATTTTAGATCAAAATCTTGAAATTCAAGAAAAGGTAAATCTTAAAATTAAAAATATTAATAAAGTTTATAATTATCAAAATAAAATTTTTATAAGTACTGAAAAAGGTATTACATACATTTATTAAAATGAATATATTAATTTTAGGTATGCCAAATGTTGGTAAGACATCACTTTATAATTTAATTACAAATAAAAATAATAATATAATTCATGATACTATTGGTACAACCAGAGATTGGCACGTATCGCCTCTTAAATCAAATAGAAATATTGATGTATATGATACACCAGGAATAATTAATCAAAAAAGTTTAGTAACAAAGAGTGTCAGTAATATAATAACGAAAATAGATATTTTTGTTTATGTTATTGACTACAAAGCTGAGAATTATTTTATAGATAAAGAATTGATCAATGAATTAAGAAAATTTAATAAAGAAATAGTAGTTATTATCAATAAAGATGATAACTTTAAACAAGATAAAAAAATTGACAACCTTGGTATAAAGAATCTTTATTTTATCTCATGTTCACATAATATAGGCATTCAAAGCTTTTTAGATTTTTTATCAGAATATGATGTTAAAGATAATAAGTTAATAAATTACGATTTTTTCTTTAGGGTTATTTGGAAAAACAAATGTAGGGAAAAGTACTCTCTTAAACAAATTAGTAGGATTTGAGAGATCAATTGTTAGTAATCAACCAAAAACTACAACTGATATTGTTTCTTCTTCATATAATTTTAAAGGTAATACCTATTCAATTAGAGACACTGCAGGTTTAATTAAAAAAAATAAAATTGATAAAAATAGTCTTGATTTTTATGTTAGCAAAAAAACCTTATCAATTATCAATGAAATTAATTTAAATATATTCCTTATTGATATTGAACAAGGCTTTGATACTCAATCTAAAAAAATATTTAATTTAATTTATCAAAAATCTAATATTTTATTATTTATAATTAATAAAACTGATTTAGTTAAAAAAAATAAAAAGAAAGTAATTAATGAATTAATTAAGGATATTAATTATGAATTTTCCCAATCTAAAAATATAATTATTATACCAATTTCAACACTAAATAAAAAAGATATTTTATTTTTAAAAAATAAGATTCGTGAACTTATTTTAGAAATAAATAAAAATATATCAACTTCTCAAATTAATAAGTGGTTAAATCATGTTGTTGAAAAAAATTCTCATCCAAGAATAAATGGAAAAGAAGTTAAATTTAAATATGGCACTCAGGTTTCAAAAAATCCTTTAACAATAAAAATTTTTTCAAATTTTTCTAAAGAAATATCTAATTCGTATAAAAGATATTTGCTTAATAATTTTTATAATTTCTTTAAAATTAAAAGTAGAAATTTAAAAATTTTATTTTCTAAATCTAAGAACCCTTATGATTAGTAATTATTGATCTTTACTCGTATAACTCTCAATAATAATATTATTATATTCAGAAATTTGCATGAGAATATTTGAATTTTCTACAAAAAATAAATGAAAATTTTTCAATATCTCAACATCATTATTAGCAGTTAAATATAATACACTACTATAAATTATATATGAAAATAGAATACCATATAAAATTCCAAAAAATCTATCAAATATCACTCCTAAAATTTGTTTATCTAAGTCACTATTTAAAAATTTTCTTATTCTTTTTAATATAAATAAACTAATTAAGAAAATTGCTGGTATTGAAATAATTATACTTATAACGCTTACAAATTGTTCAAATCTTTGTAAAAAATTAATATTTAAGATTTGTTCACTTAAAAAATCTGAAAGATATTGATAACTATATATGGTTACAAATACAGAACCAACCCATGTTAATAACCCTAATATAGAATTAATAAATCCTTTCCAAATACTAAAAATAACAATTACTGCAGTTAAAATTAATACTACATAATCTAAAAATATTAATTCAAAGTTTAAAAAAGTCATTTTTGATATTTCAATATTGATGGTAAAGTAATTAGTACTCCTATCATAGCAAATATCATTGCTAAACTAGTAAATAGACCAAAGTAAACTGTAGGAACAAAGTTTGATAGACAGAGAGTAAGGAAGCCTGCAGTTATTGCAATAGATGTAATTAAAACTGCATTACCTACAGTTAAATGTGTTTTTTCAATCATTTCACTATGATTTCTACCTAACTTTAGATTTTCCTTGTAACGATAGATATAATGTATTGTATTATCAACGGCTATACCAATTGATATTGCTGCAATTGTAATTGTCATTATATCAAGTGGTATTTTAAGCAATCCAATTAAACCAAGAATAAAAGTTGAAGCAAAAATATTTGGAATTATTCCAATTATACTTAATTTTAAAGATCTAAATAATATTACAAACATTATAAAAATAGCTAAAATTACAATACCTAAGGATTTTATTTGTGAGCTAAATAAAGATTTTAACATGTTATTATATAATACTAATAGACCGTTAACTTTAAATTCTTCCAAGTTATCAAATTCATTCAATAAAAAAGAATTGATGTCATTAATAAGATTATTTCTATTAATATCTTTCGAATCTTTGACTCTTGTAGAAATTTTTATCATATTTTTTTCAACGTTTAGATAAGGATCAATTAAATCAGTTTTATATTCAATAGGTATTTCATTATATAATACTGATAATTCAAACATTGATAAATTACTTTTGTTTATTTGATTTGCAGTATCTATAAGTGAATAAATTGAAGTAACTTTCCCAATTTCTATTCTACTTTCTAAATATTGATGAACAAATTTGATTGTTTCAATTTTTTCATTTGTGAACCAAATATTATTTTCTTCTCCAAACAGATCATCTGAGAAAAAGTCATCTTCAATTTCTATATCATCTTCTTCTTCAGCTTTTATTGTTGTATCAATTATTTGATCATCATTTTTGAATTTAAGAATAATGTCTAATGGTGTAGTTCCGCCTAATTCATTATCTATAAGATACATTCCTTTATAAATTTCTGTATTTTTTTTAAAATATTTTATAAATGAGTTTTCAACATTCAGATTGGTAATTCCATATAGAGATATTAAAAATATTAGAATGTTTAATCCAAGAATATATTTACTATTCTTATATGCAAAAGGATAAAAAGATTTTAAAAAACTCAAATTTAGAGAATAGCTTTTTTCCTCCTTAGAAAAGAAAGAAACAATTAGAGGTAAGATTACAAATGATGAAACTAAAACTATTAATAATGCTATTATCATTATAATTCCAAAATCAATTACAGGTTTAATATCTGATATTACTAGTGATACAAAAGCAACAATTGTAGTTAGAAAGGTATAAAAACAAGGCCAAAACATCATTCTAAAATTTTCAATAATTTTTATATCCCTTTGTAAATAATTATTCATTATATGAACATTCATAGAAATAGATAAAACAAACATTAAGGATAAGAAGTTTGCTGAAACTGCTGTAATTTCAAAATTAATATAACCAGCTAAACCTATTGACAAATAAACTGCACTAATTGACGTAAATAAAATAGCAAATACCCATTTGACTCTTCTAAAAATTATAAAAAGAATTAAAATTATAATTAAAAGTACAATTAAACTGAATGTTAAAATATCATTTTTTACATAAGAAATAACATCGCTTGATATCATTTCTACCCCACCTAAATAGTATGTAAAATCTTTATTGCTATTACTAATAATATTTCTTATTTTTTTAATTAATTCATTTCTCTCTTTGTCTATTTCTGTTTTTATGCTGTAATATTTTCCTTGAGATAGGTATAAATCTTTGTTTTCTTTAAGATCAAGTGCTTTATTGTTTTCATTAAGGAAAATTACAATTGAAGTTATATTTTTATTCTCATTAATAATTTGATCACTATAGATGGGACTTTTTGCAAACTCATTTAAAACATCTTTAATTGATAAATTAGTATCTATTATAGTTTCATAATTATCATTTGCTAAATCTAAAAGGTTAGTTTTATTTAAAAGAAGAATAGGGGCTTTATTAATATTAAAAACAGAATACACCTCAGGTAATGCTGATAATTTTTTGCTTATCTTTTCTATTTCAGTTAATAATAACTTATCTATCTTATCATTACTTTTAATAGCTATTACAAGACTATTTTTTGTAGGAAACAAATCTTGATAATAAGAAAAATATTTAAAATCTTCATCGCCTTGTGATACTAGACTATCTGAAGAGGCATCAATTCTGAAATCTCTTATATAAAAACTAGTAAATATTAATGATACAATGAGAAAAAATAATAAAATGATTTGTAATTTTTTACTCATATTTTCTATAAACTCTTTTACCTATAGTAGTCATAATTTCATTAGGTATAGTTTTGCATAATTTTGCAAATTTATCTATTTTATGCTCGTCATTTATAATGTCTAAATACATTCCTATATTCAAATCATGACTAGATTTTGAAATATCTACAGTAAATGTATCCATTGAAATTCTACCAATTATCTTGAATCTATTTTTTTTAAAATAAACATACCCTTTATTGCTTAATGATCTAGGTATGCCATCCTCATATCCTAGGCCTACAATGGCAACTTTGATTTTTGTTTTTGTTTTATAAATTCTATTGTAACCAACATATTGGTTTTTTTTAATATATTTAATTTGAATAATTTTTCCTTTTAAACTAACTACATTTTTAATTCTTTTACCTAATTTTTTATTTTCAAAACCTCCATAAATACCTATTCCTGGTCTAATCATGTCATATAAATATGATTTATTTAAAACAGCGCCATGAGAATTAGCTAAACTAAAAATTATTTTATTATTATTAAATTTATTTTTTAATCTAGTAAAACTTTTCTTTTGTTTTAAACTGTAATTATTATTATATTCATCAGCACTAGATAAGTGACTTATAATTAATTGTATATTTTTATTTTTAAAATCTATTCCTTTTGTTTTCTCTATTGGAATTCCCAATCTATTTATTCCAGTATCGACATGAATAGCAAATTTTAATCCAGAATTTTTAATTCTAATATATTCTTCTATACTATTAATAACTGGAATAAGGTTTGAATTTAAAAATCTTTTTAAATTGTAATCTTGTAATCCATTTAAAATAAAAATATTTATTAATTTGTTTTTATTTTTTAATTTTAAACCTTCATCTAATGTAGCAACAAAAAAATGTTTACAGCTATTCTTTAATAACAGATTAAATACTTTTTTATCTCCTAATCCATATGCATTTGCTTTGATTGTTGGGGCAACAATTAAGTTTTTCTTTAATTTTTTGAAAAAATTATAATTATAGATTAAGTTATTTGTGTTTATATTTAAGATACCACTTTCTTTAATCACTCTATAATATTATCATAATCTTTCGATGTTAAGTCACTGAATTTTGTATAATTTGCATCAAAGTGCATTTTTATTGATCCAATTGGCCCATGCCTTTGTTTTGCTATAATTATTTCTGCTTTATTATAATTTTCATTAGTTAGTTGCTGCCACCTTGACACTCTTTCATTGTATTTCATATCATCCTCTTCGGATTTTCTAATTGGCTCTAATCTTTCTAAATAATAACTTTCTCTATATATAAACATTACTACATCGGAGTCTTGTTCAATTGTACCACTTTCTCTTAAATCAGATAATTGTGGTCTTTTATCCTCTCTTTGCTCAACTTGTCTAGAAAGTTGGGATAAAGCAATAATTGGAATATTTAACTCTTTAGCTATAGATTTTAGCCCTCTAGTTATTTCTGATATTTCCTGAACTCTTCCATCGTTTCTATTATTTGATGAAGATGACATTAACTGCAAATAATCAATAATTATTAAGTTGATATCATGCAATCTTTTTAATCTTCTTGCTCTTGCTCTTAAAATTGGAATTGTTAAAACAGGATTATCATCAATTATTAAATCTAAATTTTCTAATTCTGCTGATGATTTAGCTATTTTATTAAAATCATCTTTAGTTAATTCTGCCTTTCTCATTTTATCACCAGAGATTTTTGTACGTTCTGCTAATATTCTTGTTGCAAGTTGTTCTGAAGACATTTCTAAGGAAAAGAAAGCTACCTTACCTCCATCTATAATTTTTTTATTTTCAAATTCATCTTTTTCTTCCTGATATTTAAATGCGCAATTAAAAGCAATATTAGTGCCCAAAGCTGTTTTTCCCATTGACGGTCTTCCAGCAATAATAATTAAATCAGATTTATGTAATCCCCCTAATTTCTTATCTAAATCCTTAAAACCTGTTGGGACACCAGCTATTTTACCCTCTCTTTTGTATGCTTCACTTATAATATCAACTGCTCCTTGAAGAGCATTGCTAAAGTTAATAAAAGATCTATCTGTATTTCCAGATTGAGAAAGGTTATATAAATCATTTTCAGCATTCTCAATTAGATCTTCTGCTAAAATATTATTTTCCGAGCCTGTTGTCTGAATAATATTATGAGCTACTCCAACTAGATTTCTTTTAATATATAAATCATAAATTATTTTAGCATAATTATAAGTATTTTGAGTTGAAGGAGCGCTGTCTTTAAGCTGATTTAGATAATTTAGCTTATTATATTTATTGTTATCATCGGGAAGATAATTTTTTAGTGTTATTGGGGAAACAAGTACATTTTTTTTCTAATAAGTTTTTTATTGTTGAAAAAATAATCTTATTTGTTTCGTCTACAAAATGATCCTCATTAAGAAAATCTGAAACTTTTTCATAGTTTCTATTATCCCATAATATGCAGCCTATTAGAGCTACTTCAGCCTCAATATTGGAAAAATTAATTTCATCCGAAGAATTTTGTTTAGAATTTATTAATTCAACAGACATTAATACTAAATAAACTATATAAAAATAATCAACAACAATAAGAAAATAAATTTAGTTAATAAAATATTAATAGTGTGAATAAATTAGTTTTTATTTACTTGGATCAGAAATTCTTCAGCAATATCTTCATAAGGATTGATTTCAATAGTATGTTCACCAATTGATTTTATTTGATTTTTAATAATGAGGTCATCTGATTTAACCTTAAGGTTATTATCTGATAAATAATCTATTATTTCTTTTTTTGAGATAGAACCATAAAGCTGATCCTTCTCATCAGCTTCTCTATAAAAATGTATTTTAATTTTACTTATTTTTTCAAGTAAATTTCTAGCTTCAGTTAGTTTTGAATCTTCCTTTATTTTAATCTCATCTTTTATTTTATTATAATACTCAATATTTTTATTATTTTCTCTAAGTGCCATATTATTAGGAAATAGGTAATTCCTAGCATAACCAGGCTTTACGGAAACTATATCTCCAATTTTGCCTAATTTTTTGATAGCAGTTGTTAAAATGACCTTCATTGTGAGTATGATTTATTTGTATAGGAAATTAGTGATAAAAAACGTGCTCTCTTTATTGCTTTAGATAATTCCTTCTGTTTTTTCTTTGATACACCTGTTATTCTACTTGGAACTATTTTACCTTTCTCAGTAATGTATCTGGATAAAAGTCTTATATCTTTATAATCAATTTTAGGTGAATTAGGTTGGCTAAATGGACAAAATTTTCTTTTATTTTCAAATGGAGAGTTTGATTTTTCCTCTCTTTTATTTTTGAATTTATTTTTTTTCATAATTTAGTATGGTTGGAAGTTCTTGATGTTCATTAACTTTTATGAATATGTGCCTTAACAAATTTTCAGATTGGTTTAATTCATTATTAATATCTTTGATAATTTTACCAGAAGCCTCAATTTGAAAAAAATTATAAAAAGCTTTTTTGAATTTATTAATATTGTAACTTAAATCCCTTAAGCCCCAATCTTCTTCATTAACAATATTAGCAGATTGTGATAAAAGCTTAGTTTTGAAGTTCTCTATTTCAGATTTTAGATTAGTTGTTGATAATTCAGGATTAAATATTAAAACTACTTCAAACTTATTCATAAAACTCCATGGTTTATCTTACAAATTAAAATTTATAAGAGAAGTTGAACTTGCATATATTAAAATTTTAAAATAAATCAAGCTTTAATGACAACTATTGTATTTCCAGGACAAGGAAGCCAAAATATTGGTATGGGCAAGGATTTTAATGATAATTTTAAAATCGCTAACCTGGCATATCAGGAAATAGAGGACTATTGTCAAATAAATGTAAGAAAAATAATATTTGAAAATGATGGAAATAAATTAGATTTAACTCAGTTTACTCAAATATGTATTTTTGCAACTTCATATGTTATTTTTAAAACATACTTAAATGAAACAGATTTCCAATTAAATAATATCAACGTTATGATGGGTCACTCCCTTGGGGAATACACATCCTTAGCTTGTAGCAATAAAATAAGCCTTAAGGACTGCTCAATTATTCTTAAGAAAAGGGGTGAATTAATGAATAACGAAGTAATCGAAATTGATACTGGAATGGCTGCATTGATAGGTAAAGACTCAAATTATGTTCAAAAAATTATTGATGATAATAATTTTGATTTAGAAATTGCTAATGATAATTCTCCAATGCAGATTGTCATATCAGGTGCAAAAAAAGAGTTATATAAAAGCAAAGATATATTTTTAAATAACGGTATTAAAAAGTTTGTACAATTGAATGTTTCAGCAGCTTTTCACAGCAAATTCATGCTTAAAGCTCAAGAAAAGTTAAATTTAGATATTGATATATTAAATTTTTCAGAAAACAAAATTAGAATTATTTCAAATTATGACGCAAATATTTACAGTGACAATGCACTTATAAAAAAAAATTTACAATTACAAATGGCAAACAAGGTTAGGTGGTCCGAGAGTATTAAAAAACTAGAGAAAATTGAAGAAAAAAATATTATAGAAATTGGTCCAGGAAAAGTTTTAAGTGGTTTAATTAATAGAATATCAAAAAATTTTAACATTAAATCAATTAATGAAATTGGGGATTTATAAAAATGAATGAAATTAAAAAAATATTTATAACAGGTGCTTCTGGAGGTATTGGTTCAGCAATTTGTAAAAAATTTATAGATAAAAAATATACCCTAGTTTTAACTGCTTCATCAAATGAAAAAATTAGCAAATTAAAAGAAATTTATGGTAGTGATAATTTTTATTTCAAAGTTAATCTAGCTGATTATGAAAATCTTGATATTTGCTTAAATGAAATTGCAAAAAATCATAAAGATATTTCTGTTATTGTTAATAATGCTGGTGTAACTGAAGATAATTTAATATTTAGAATGAAAAATGAGCAATGGAATAAGGTTATTCAAACAAACCTAAATTCCAATTACCAAATAATTAAATCTTTATTACCTAATATGTTATCTAAAAAATATGGAAAAATTATTGGGATTTCTTCAATTGTTGGTACGACTGGTAATCCTGGTCAAGCAAACTATGTTGCTTCAAAATCTGGCATGATTGGTCTTTATAAATCTATTGCTTCTGAAGTCGCAAAAAGGAATATTAATGTCAATGTAATATCACCAGGATTTATTTCCACTAACATGACTGAAAATTTAAATGATCAACAAAAACAAACTTATCTTTCAAGGATACCAATGTCTAGATTTGGAAAGCCAGAAGACATTGCTAATTTAGTATATTTTTTAGCTATAGAAGATTCATCTTATATAACTGGTCAGAATTTCCATGTTAATGGTGGAATGTTGATGGTTTAATTGGTTGACATACATTGAAATAATAATCTAAAAGTATTTATTATAAGGAGAAAAATATGAGTGAAATTCAAGATCAGGTAAAAAAGATTGTTGTAGATCATTTGGGGATTGATGAAGCAAAAGTTGTTCCTGAAGCAAAATTTATAGATGATTTAGGCGCAGATAGCTTAGATACTGTTGAACTGGTGATGGCATTTGAAGAAAAATTTGGTATTGAAATACCTGATGATGCTGCTGAAACCATTCAAACAGTTCAAAATGCAATAGATTACATCCAAAGTAAAAAATAAAATTAGATAAGTACAATTTATGAGAAGAGTTGTAGTTACTGGAATGGGGTTACTGACAACTTTAGGAAATAATTTAGACATTTCCTGGGATAATTTAATTAATTGTAAATCTGGAATTAAGAATATTAACCATTTTGATGTTTCAAACTTACCTTCTAAAATAGCAGGTTATATTAATAATAATCCAGAAGATGAAAATTATTTTAATAAGTCATCCTATTTGGAGCCAAAAGACATTAAAAGAAACGATAGATTTATACAATATGGACTTTTAGCTGCAAAAATGGCTATAGAGGATGCGGGACTAATTAATTTAACTGAAAAAGAAAAGCTTAAAGTAGGAGTTTCTGTTGGCTCAGGAATTGGTGGACTTGAAACTATTTATAATGGATCTTTAACTATAAATAGTAAAGATAATAAAAAACTATCACCATTTTTTATTCCATCATCTTTAGTAAATCTTTTATCAGGTCAAATTTCTATAAAATATGGTTATAAAGGACCAAATCATTCAGTCGTTACTGCCTGTGCCACAGGTGCCCATTCTATTGGAGATTCTGGTGAATTTATTAAAAGAGGTGTGGCAGATATTATGATTGCTGGAGGATCTGAAGCAGCTGTTTGCAAATTGGGCATTGCTGGTTTTTGTGCAGCAAGGAGTTTAAGCACCTCTTATAATGACAGACCTGATGAAGCATCTAGGCCTTGGGATAAAGATAGAGATGGTTTTGTTATGGGTGAAGGGTCGGGGATAATTATTTTAGAAGAAATGGAACATGCAAAAAAAAGAGGCGCAAAAATTTATGCTGAACTAATAGGATATGGAATGTCAGGAGATGCTCATCATATCACCTCTCCATCTGAGGATGGTGATGGAGGATTTAGGGCTATGAAAGAAGCTTTAATTATGGCTAAAATTCCATCAGAAAAAGTCAACTATATAAATGCCCATGGAACTTCAACTAAAGTAGGTGATGAAATTGAGCTTCATGCAATACAAAGATTATTCAAACATAATATTTATGTAAGTTCAACTAAATCATCTATTGGACATCTTTTAGGAGCGGCTGGAAGTGTAGAATCGATTTTTTCTATCATGTCAATTAATAAAAAAATTTTACCAGCAACTTTAAATTTACATAATCCAATTGAAACGAGTAATGTAAATTTAATTCCATGTGTACCTTTGGAAAAAGAAATAAAATATGCCTTAAGTAATTCTTTTGGTTTTGGAGGAACTAATACTGCATTATTATTTAAAAGTATTTAGTTTACTAATAGTTACTCTCTTAATTATATTTTTATACACTTTCTATGTTCTTAATAAAGATCTTGAAATATCTGATAGATTAATAATAATTAAAAAAAATGAAAAAATTGAAAATTTACTAAGTCAAAATATTAATAATCTTTCAAAAATAGAATCAATTATTTTAAATTCTTATTTCAAAGCATCAAATATATTATTGAATAAATTCATCCATTTTGGTGAATTTAATGTTAAGAGTAATGTATCTGCAATAAATTTATTAGAAATAGTATCCAATCCAAGCAATATTATAAATAGAATTACAATTGTTGAAGGATGGACAAATAAACAACTTAAATTTGAATTATCAAAATATTTTAAAAATATAAAAAGTGTACCTTATGAAGATATAATAGCAGATACCTATTTTTTCGAAAAAAATTCTAATTATGAAACACTTATAGAAAATCTAATTACAATTAAATCAAAATATATGAATAATTTTAAAGATAATATCGTTTATAACAAATTTACAGAAAATGAAATAATGATTATTGGCTCAATAATAGAAAAGGAGGGTTTGGACAGGGAAGACAAAAAGAAAATTTCTTCAGTAATTTTTAATAGACTAAATAAAAATATGAAACTTCAGATTGATGCAACAGTAATCTATGCAATAACTAAAGGTCAATACAATTTAAAAAGAAAATTATTGTTTAAAGATTTAAAAATAGACCACCCTTTCAATACATATATTTATAATGGTTTACCGCCAAAACCCATTTCATATGTGGGAAAGGAAACTCTGGATATAATATTTGAAAATTATAAAACTGATTTTTTGTTTTATTTTTTTAATTATTCTTTAAATAGACACATATTTTCAAAAACATACGCAGATCATAAAAAAAAATTAAATGAATACAGGTATAAAAAATAAATTAATTATAATCTCATCTCCATCAGGTGCTGGTAAAACAACACTATGTAAATTGTTGATAAAAAAAATGAAAAATATCAATCTTTCAATTTCCTACACATCTAGGAGTAAAAGATTAAATGAAGTTGACGGAAAGGATTATCATTTCGTATCTAAAAAAAAATTCGAGGATCTAAGAGAAAAAAATTTTTTTATTGAAACTGCAAAAAATTTCAACAATTTATATGGATCTCCATATAAAAATATTAATAAATCTATAAAAAATAATCAAAATATTTTATTTGATATAGATTGGAAAGGCGCAAGAAAAATTAGAAGAAATTATAATAAAGAAAGCATTTTAGATTTCTTCATACTTCCACCATCTAAATCCGAATTAAAAAGAAGATTAAAAAAAAGGGGAAGGGATAATAATAAGGAAATTAATTTAAGATTATCGTATGCAATCGATGAAATGAAACACTTTAATGAATATAAATATGTTCTAATTAATGATAATGTAAAAAAAACAGTTGAAGACATAATAAAAATAATTGAGTACGATAACTTAATTAGTAAAAATAATAAATTACTTCAATCAAAGTTAAATAAAATTATAAATCCATAGCAATTCATCTATTGTTAATTCATTAACTCTTTTATTTAGAATGATATTTTCCGTTTTCTTTATTTTAAGATTTTTGTATATTTTTTTTCTAACATTTTTAAATATTATATCTGAGAAATTATTAGCTTTATTTATATCTAAATTTTTATTTTTAAATTCAAACTTTACAACAGTAGATTTTACACTAGGTTTTGGAAAAAACACCTTTGGTGATACGTCAAAATGTCTTAAATAAGATGTCATAATTCTTGTTAAAAATTTATATTTATTCATGTTATTTATATTATAATCAAATTTTTCTGCTACTTCTTTTTTGAATCATAAACACCATTTCTAAAATATTTTTATTAAAAGTAAATAAATACAAAATTACTTTTGTACTAATATTATATGGTAAGTTAGAAATAATTATTAAATTTTTAAATTTATTTAAATTTAGTTTAAGAATATCACCTTCTATAATCACTATTTTTTTATTATCGGAATATTTTTTTTTTAAGAAATTTATTAACCTCTTATCTTTTTCAATAATATATAATTTTTTTGGGTTATTTACTAAAATATTATCAGTCATAAATCCATAACCTGGACCAATTTCTAAAACTATATTATTTTTTAATTTTGCTAGATTAGTTATTTTTTTTGAAATATTTTTGTCTTTTAAAAAATTTTGACTAAGTGATTTTTTTGCTTTTATCATTAGTTTTTCTATTTTTCTTAATTTTGTTAATTAAGTTGTAGCAATTTAATAATGAGAGATTAGAAATATTTTTAGATCCAATTAAATTATAAGCTGTACCATGATCTGGAGATACTCTGATAATACTTAGGTTCCCAGTATAATTTACTCCAGAGAATTGACTTATATATTTGAAAGGTATTAATGCTTGATCGTGGTAAATAAAAATAAAACAATCATACTTTTTAATATTAACATTAATTAACATACCATCAGGAGAAATAGGGCCATCAATTAAAATTTTTTTATTTTTTAATGATTTAACAACTGGTGAAATGATTTGAATTTCTTCTTTACCAATTTTACCACTTTCACCTGCATGCGGGTTAAGTCCAGATATTATTAATTTTGGTTTTGTAATATTAAAATCTAATTTTAAAGTATTATTTAAATTTTTTATTTGATTATATAAGAATTTTTTGTTTGAAATTATTTTAGATATATTTTTTACTTTAATATGTGTAGTTATTGGAGAAATAATTATTTTTTTATTATACAATATCATATTAGAGTATTTTTTCTTATCAAGATTTTGGAAATATTCTGTATGGCCTATAAATTTTTTATCAATTTTTTTCTTTTATTAAATCTTTTCTAAGGGGTAGCGTTATTATACCAATACAAATATTATTATTACAAAAATGATAAGCATATTTAAGTGAGTTATAGGTATTTTCTTCATTATTTTTCGCTTTATAAGAAAATATATTTAAATAACCATTTTTGTAATTTAAATTTTTGGTTTTTTCATCAAGTAGATTTATTTTCAAATTAATTTTTCTTTTTTTTAAAAAAATTTTTAAATAATTAATATTTGTAAATAATATAATTTTATTGATTTTATTTTTTTTTCCATAATTCTA